>CAZSBF010000038.1:0-37322 GCA_964605185.1 uncultured Planctomycetaceae bacterium | reverse complement strand
GGCGAGTGCGGGGATTTTGTGGCGAAGGATCGGATGCGGCCGCCGATGCAGCGCGGCGACCTCGTCTCGATCTTCACGGCGGGGGCGTATGGCATGGCAATGGCGAGCCACTACAACTCGCGCCCGAACCCGCCGGAAGTGCTGGTGGAGGGCGTGGCGTTTCGGGTGATCCGACGGCGGGAGACATATGAATCTCTGCTGAAATGCGAAGGCGAGCAATAGGCAATGGCGGTCTCAACGGGAATGCGTGACGATGCGATTGAACTCGCGAAGATCGACGCCGCGCGGGCATATGGCATTTCAATCTCGATTCCGGATGGATGGTTCAAGGCTCAGGCGCTAGCCCATATTGCATTCCACACCGGGGATGATCAGCATATTGCACGGATCATTGACGAGTCATTTGCGGCCGCAATGTCTTGCCAAGATCCGTATAAGGCGGTGGGGTCATCGGCATGGCCGCTCAGTGCGTTGGTGAATCGGGGAGTTACCTCCAGCATCGCGGGTCGCATCGACGAGTTGATCGCTGCGGCTCGACGGATCGGGAACCACAACTCGCGAAGCGAGGCGATGTTTCACGTATTCCAGGCCGTCTTTCCGCTCGGGCCAGAGGTTTTCACGCCTGTGCTGAATGTAATGGTTGAAGCCAATCAGTCTGGTGGCGGCCATGCATGGCGCACCGGACGAAACCTCCGGGATACGGCACTTTTTCTTAACGCGAAATACCCTGAGCTTGCCAATAAGGTCGCGACGAAGATGTTCGACGACAAATGGCGACGGCAGGCAATGGAAATTGTCCAATCCCGGGCTTTCGAATGCCCAAGGAACCTTATGGCTCGATGACTAGATCGTGTGTTGTCGTGGTCCATTGGAATGCCAATCACATGGATACGCCGCGCAGACGGGCGATTCGCTTCTCTAGCCCCTCGCGCATTTCCTTTGTCATTCGATGCAGCGGTGAGACGTAGATTCGCCGGGCGTCGAGGTCGAGGGCGGTTTGGAGTTCGCTCGCGGCGTCGGTGTTGAAACGTGCGCGGTCGGCGGGCGAGTCGGATGCTGCGGCACGGCGTTCGAGAAGGTCGGCGACAAACATGTGTCGCTGCGGACTGGTGGGGTGAGCGGCGAGGGCTTCGCGAGCGCAGCCGATGGCGAGATCGAGGTCGGATAAGGCTTGAGGCTTGAGGCTTGAGGCTTGAGTGGAAGACGCCGCTCGCATAGCGAGTTCGAATTGTTGGGCATAGAGGATTGCGCGGTAATGGTGAATAAGCGCGTTATGCGGATCCTGCTTGACGAAATCAACGACGTAGCCAAGTAATTCGTCGCACTGTTTTGTTGTAGCTATGAATGGAATGCACATGTCGATTAGCTCATCGATTGCCGTCGAATCTGAGCGATACATTGATATCGCCTTGTTGTATTCGTGTGAGCCTTGCGGCCAGCCATACTCATCAACTGATTGATTCGTTGGTGCCCGGCGAGCCGACGCCAGCCATGTGTTTGCCATGCCCGCTTTGACGTAGAGCACGCAGAGGCTGCCAACGAATAAAAGACAAGTGACCGGAATGGCGTAGGGATGTTTCACGCGCCGCGAGAGCGTTTCTGGCACCGATTGGTCCGCACAGCGGACCCTACTTGTCACCGCGATAGCCAGCAGTGCGAAGAACGTCGTCGCCGCGCCGTCGGTGAACATGGCGAGGTCGATGCCGGAGTGGATCACGAAGCCGAGCAGGCCGGCGGAGAGGGCGGCGAGCATGGGGCCGAGTGGGGCGTCGGAGAACGTGCGATAGGAATCGGAGTCCACCCTTGAACTCTTGATTCCCATGAGGAGAAGCACTGTTGCAAAGACGAAGGATGATCCAAAGTACGCGGCATGAGTTTCGGTAAATGTCGCGAGCCACACTCCAGCAAGGAAGGCCCCAATCGCCGACATAAGCAGGAGCATCGATCCGCTGGTTCTTGGGTTTACTGCGTGCCCGATCAGATTGAACCCAAGAAACCACGTCGCCGCCGGGATGAAAAGCGTCAGCACGATGTATGGCGGCGGGGCGTCGAAGAGCGTAACGAACCAGACGGTGAAGAACAGGAGGCCGATGGCGGCACTGGAGAGGATGATGGAGGAGGTGTGCAGCGAGCCTTCGGGGAGTTCGAGCCAAGTGCCTTTTGGTGGAGCGGGAGATTCGCACCGACTATTAGTCGGTGCCACACGTTCCGCTTTGGCGTTCTTCGCGATCCTCCGTGAGATTCCCACTAACACCGCAACGAGGCCGACCAAGCCAAGCACGCCCCACTCGGTTGCCGCGCGGACCACCCAACTGTGCGGGTCTTCCACGTCCTCGGGGCATTCGACATCCTTGTAGCGCGTGAAGAATCGACCGAAGTTGCCCGCGCCGACGCCCCACGGGCCTTGATCGATCATCATCGCGGCCGATGCGCGCCAGTAGAAATGGCGGTAGAGCATGGAGAGACCCAGTGCGCCGGGCTTCACTTGCAGCGTCAGCGTGAGTGCGACGGCGATCGCGAGGATGCACGCCCATACTGCGCCGACCGCGCGGCCGGGGCGCGCTCGGAAGAAATTTCGTAACCGCTCGCCGACGATCCACACGACGAGGGCAATGCCCAGCGCCGCCGCCGCGCCCTTGCTCTGCGCGCCGATTAACGTCGCACCGCCGGCCATGGCAATGAGCGCGGGGGATAGGGCCGACAACCACGAACCGTTCGCGATGCGTGCCCGCGCGACGCCCAGCCCGGTGAGAATCACAAGGATCAAGTAGCTCGCCAGCACGTTCGGATGCGAGAAGTAGCCCGTCATCGAGCCGCCTTTGAGTCGCTGCTCGTAGTCGTAGATAAAGCCGGGGTTCGACTGGTTCTGCGAGATCAATTCGGCCTTGTGCTCAATGTAATACTGCAGCGTTTCGGGGTGCTCGACGAATCGCTGGTACGCGCATTTGGTGATCATCACCGCGCCGGTGGTGAGGATGACGGTGAGCGCAAGGCGCACCTGCCACGGGCGGCGCAGCAGTTGCGACAGGGCGATGAAGTACGCGATGAAGCCGAGAAAGTCGACGCTGCCGATGATGGCGAGGTGCTTCTGCCCGGCGCGCCAGGTGGAGATGCACATCGCGACGGCGAGGATGGCCGCACCCCACTCGGCGCCGGTGCGGCGATAGCCTGCGCCAGACCATTGCCTCAGGACGAGCACGAGGCCGGTGACGGCGAAGATGAGTGCGTTGATGGCGAAGGTCGTCGCGGGGGATGCGCCGGCCGGTGCATCGAGCGTGCGCAGGCTGCGGGCGACCTCGAAGGTGTGCGTCTCGCCGATGACAGCGCGCAAGGGGATGAGCGCGAGCAGCACCAGCAGCGCGGCATGTTCCACGAATGGGCGAAGCGATGATTCGGCCTTCTCGCGTCGTGCGGTCATGTCACTGCTCCGCCCGCGGCTGCCGTGAGCCGGTCCATTCGAGAAGGGCGACAATGCCGACGACGAGCAACGTCTCGCCCGCGATGCACCACGCCAGCGTCCACGACGCCGTCGCCAACAGCAGCGCGGGCAGCGCCGTGACAAGCGTGGCGAGCCAGATCAGCAGCACCGCGCTGCGCACGCCGAAGCCGCGTTGCACGAGCCGGTGCGAAAAATGCCGCCGGTCGCCGGTCCAGATCGGCGCGCCGATCCGCCAACGCAGAAACACAACGCTAAACGTGTCATACAGCGGCACGGCCATAACCACGAGCGGAGCGAGCGCCCCGATGGGCTTCTGCCCGCGGGCCGGGTCGGCAAAGGTCGTAAGGATCGTGAACACCGCGAGCAACATGCCGATGACTTGGCTCCCCGCGTCGCCCATGAAGATCTTCGCCGGGTGAACATTCATCGGCAGGAAACCCGCTGTCGCACCGGCCAGCGCCATGCAACACGCGGGCACGAAGACCTGTCCGTCGTGAAATGCGGCTGCCGCGAACACGGTCGATGCAATCATGGCGACGCCGGCGGCGAGCCCGTCCATGTTGTCGAGGAAATTGAGCGAGTTCATCAACGTCAGGATCCAGAGGATCGACAGCGCACACGACGGGGCGTATCCGAGGTGCGAAAGCAGACGCAGATCGAACGCGAGCACCAGCGCGGCCGCGACGGCGATCTGTATAAGTAGTTTCGGAAGGGCCTTCATTGGACGTCGGTCGTCGTATAAGCCCATGGCGCACATGACAACGATGGCCGCGACGATCCCCATTGCAAGCGGCGTCTTCGTGACGATGCCGCCGGTATGAATGCGCGCGGCCTCGGGCAGCCACTCCGCCGCGCCGAAGTTCGCAAGCGCGACGGCTCCGAGCATCGGCAACACAACGGCCGCCGCGATGGCCACGCCGCCGCCGAGTGCGACGGGCTGTGCGTGGCCTTTGTGTCCGCCGGGATGGTCGACGAATCCGACGCGAAGGGCGATTCGACGAACGATCCATGTGCCGACGAGGCTGATCGCGCCGCCGGTGAGCGCGGCAAAGAGCGGAAGTGCGGCCTGTTTCATCACGCGGATGCCATGCTATTGATGTTCGCGGGGTCCGTCTATATTGTTACGCAGTGGAACGGAAGAGGGTTGATTGAAAAAAGAACTCCGCACGAAAATCCGGGGCATCCTGTCAGGGCTGACGCCCGAGGTCATCTCAGCGAGGAGCCAGGCGGCGGCCGAGCGGCTTTTCGCCGAGCCGGAGTATCGTCGTGCCGAGATCATGATGATCTATCTTACGCACCAGAATGAGGTGGACACGACACCCATCGTTCTGCAGGCGTGGCAGGATCGAAAGAAGGTCGTCGCGCCGCAGGTGAGCTGGGAAAGCCGGCAGATGATCCCCATCGAGATTCGCAACCTCGATGATGACGTGGCGGAGAACAATCAACTCGGCATCCGCGAACCAATCCACGGCCTGCCGATCCCGACGCAGTTGATCGACCTGGTCATCGTGCCGGGCCTTGGCTTCGACCCCTTCGGCAACCGCCTCGGTCGCGGCCGCGGGTTCTACGACCGGTTTTTGTCGAAGCCCGATTTCCGCGGCGTGGCCTGCGGGCTGGCGTTTGAAGAGCAGTTGGTGGGTTCCATCCCGGCCGGGCCGTTGGACAAGAAGATGCACATGCTGGTCACGGACGCGGCAGTGCGTCGGTTTGATCCGTAAGTCAAACGTCCGCATATCAGCAAACCCGATCGTATCGAATTGGGAGACACCTGCCGCAGTTCTACACTTCGCGTGGAGTGGTGTGAATCGCATGTTCGTCGTTGTTTCGCTTTTTGCCGTTTCGATTGAAGCGGTCGGTCAAGTCGCAGTGCCGGTGCCGACAAGTTCGGGGCGGCAGGAGTCCGCCTACAAGACGGAGCGAATGGACCAGCCGTATCTCCCCGGTGAAGGGCAGATGCGCGGCGGACTACGCGGCATTTCCAACGCGCCACCTGGCAGCGTGCAGGTGAATGTCGACGCCAATGGGCTGAACATCATCGGCGACGCGGCGAACGAACCATCCATCGCGATCGACCCTACCAATCCGAATCGAATGGCCATCGGCTGGCGACAGTTCGACACCATCGCGTCGAATTTTCGTCAGGCGGGTAATGCTTACACGACGGACGCAGGGGCGACGTGGACGTTTCCCGGCGTGCTTACCCCCGGCGTGTTTCGCAGCGACCCGGTGCTCTGCGCCGACAATGCGGGCCGATTCTTCTTCAACAGTTTCAAGGACACCTTGTGCGTCGATGTCTTCCGCTCCGCCAACGCCGGCATGACGTGGCCCGTCATCGTTCCTGCGTTCGGTGGTGACAAGGCATGGATGGATGTGGATCGCACGGGTGGCGTTGGCGAGGGCCACCTCTACATGGCGTGGCAGACGGCGGCATCCTGCCCGAGCGGACCGGCCGGCGCATCGTTCACTCGTTCGACCGATCACGGCAACTCGTGGATGACGCCGGTTACAATTGCCAACAATCCACGCTTCGGCGTTACCGCCGTCGGGCCGGATGGCGCCGTGTACGTGACCGGCATCACGGGCGTCTCGTCCATTTTTATGGTTGCCAAATCCACGAACGCGCAGTTTGCAGGCGTGACGCCGACGTTCGATTTTTCCGTGACGGGTGATTTTCTCGGCGGCATACCGGTCCTGGGCGGCATACCCAATCCGGCCGGACTACTCGGACAAGTCTGGATCGCGGCCAGTCCGTTGAATGCTTCGCGTGTTTACATGTTGTGTTCAGTGCATGCGCCTGGTCCGGATACGACGGATGTGAAATTCGCGCGAAGCGACGACGGCGGGCAAACGTGGAACGCCTCCGTGCGCGTCAACGATGATTCCGCTGTCAGCAGTGCATGGCAGTGGTTCGGGACGATGTCGGTGGCGCCGAATGAGCGCATTGATGTCATTTGGAATGATACGCGCGATGACCCGCTGAACAGGCTCTCTCGAGTGTACTACGCCTTTTCCGTGGATGAGGGTGCGACGTGGTCGGCGAATCGGGCGCTCACGCCGCTGTGGGATTCGCGAATCGGCTTCCCACAGCAGAACAAGATCGGTGATTACTATCACATGATCTCGTTCAACGATGCCGCGCACCTTGCCTATGCGGCGACGTTTAACGGCGAGCAGGATGTGTATTACATGCGGATCACGCCGCTACCGGCGTGCGCAACGTGTGCGGCCGACCTGACCGGCGATTCGTCGACCGATGGGTCGGACATCGCATTGTTTATGGACTGCGTTCTACGATTCCCGGTGACGGCGTCGAGCTGTGGCTGCGCTGACATGAACGGCGATCAAATCATCGACCTCAACGACATCGCGCCGTTCGTCGATCGCCTGCTGCTCGGCGGCTGCCTGTAGATCACTCGCCCGCGAGGCATCCCGGTCAAAAAAAAGGCCCACGAGACTTGCTCGCGGGCCGGATTCCATCCCCTAACCTATTTCGATTTTCAACCGCCGGGGCCGCGACCACGACCACCGCCGCCAAACGGTCCGCGATTCGGGGGTTCCATGCCGCGCTCCTTCATGCGATTGGCCACGGCCGAGAAGTACGCCATGCGCTTGCCCATTTTGTCGGCGCTGCGACTTTCGGATCGGTTCTTACGCTCGGCCTGGGTGCGGGAGCCTTCGCGACCATTATTTCGGTCGCGCCACTTCTGCCGCTCCTTCTCGCGGTCTTCTTCGGACATCTTCTCGCGCTCGGCGTCGCGCGCTTCGCGCTCCTTGCGCATTTTTTCAAATTCATCGATGGACTTGTCCAGCACCTTGTTCTTCTCGCCCTCGGGGGCGTTGAAGTATTCATTGATGCGCTCGTCCATGCGTTGTTCCATGATCTCGCGGCCGTTGTCGCGAATCTGCTCCTTCTGCTCTTCGGTGAGGTCCTCCCGGTCCATGGCCTTGCGGAAGTTCTCAAAGGCCTGGTCGGGCGGCATGTTCTTCAGGGCTTCCTTGGTGAACTCCGGTGGAATCGCCGCGACCTGCGTGTCGGCCTTGGTCTCTTCCTTCTTGCAGCCGGTCGCAAGGCAGGCCGATACCACGGCGAGCGACAGGGCGCAGAGGGAAAGACGTTTGATTGTCGGATAGTGATTCATGGCTCGCTCCTAGTTTTCGAAGTCCGTCACGCGCCCGTCGTAATACAGGTATCGCCGGGAACCTTGCGTGCCGCCCATCGCATGAAAATTACCGTAATCACGCATGAGCCAAATTTCGTTTTCATTCGGCGCTGTCCCGCGGAACTCGCGGCGGCGTTTGACATACTCTGCAATCGAAATGCCGCCGAGACCGAGGCGGAATTCGTAGCTCGACTTCTCGGTGACGAAGTACGGCTTGCCCTGGTTCGGGGCCTCGCGCTCGTTGCCGGCATCCAGCGTGCATGCAAACGCCTTCGACGTTTCGTCGGGGTTCATGTTCAGGTGGGGGGCGAGAAGCTCGGAAAGATAGATCGGCGTTGTGCCCGGCACCGGCGAAGGGCTGAGCGACGGCATGTACGACGCAAACGGAAGGATGTCGGCGTTGTCCCCGATGTAGGACCGGACGCCCATGCCGAGTTGCCGCAGATTCGCCGCGCACGCGGTGAGTCGTCCGCGCGAGCGCACGCCCGCCATCGCCGGCATGAGAATCGCGAGAAGCCCCGCGATGATCACGATGACGATCAACAACTCAAGCAATGTAAATGCGCGTTTGCGAGACAAGACCTGAACTCCACTCACTTCCCGAGGATTATAACGGAGTTCAGGGGTGTTTTTCACGACCCGGGACGCTGTGAGATTCCTCCCGTCAAGAAACGTAAACAAGGGACAAAAAAAGGCCCGGGCATCGCAATACCCGGGCCTTACAGACGTTTTCTTCACATTCGCCGATCAGGTTGACTGAGTGGCGACGACGGCCAGCGCCGGCTCGGGCGGCGGAGTGGCGGCATGGGCCTCGAAGTCGAGCTTTTTCTCGCCGTCGACATCTTTCACCACGCAGACCAATCGGGCTTTCCCGCGGAACAGGCCGCGAAGCATGCTTTCGCTGAGCGGATCCTCCAGCAATTGCTCGATGGACCGGCGGAGCGGGCGGGCGCCGAACTTTTCATCGGTGCCGCGCTCAAGCAGGAATTCCTTGGCCTCGGTGGACAGTTCCAGCGTCAGGCCCTTCTCCTTCAGGCGCTTTCCGACCTTGCTGATCTCAAGTTCGACGATGCGCGTCAGGTCCTTGTGGTTCAGCTTGTGGAAGACGACAACTTCATCCACGCGGTTGAGGAATTCGGGCCGGAAGTAGTTCTCCAGCTCGACCTTGAGCGTGTTTCGCATCTTCTCATAGGTCAGGTTTTCATCGCGCTTCTCGAAGCCGAAGGTGGACTGGTGCGTGATCTTGTCGGCGCCGATGTTGCTCGTCATGATCAACACGACGTTGCGGAAGTCGACGTGCCGGCCGAAGGAGTCGGTCAGGCGGCCTTCTTCCATGATCTGCAACAGCATGTTGAAGCAGTCGGGGTGGGCCTTTTCGATTTCGTCGAGCAGCACGACGGCATACGGCCGGCGTCGAATTCGCTCGGTGAGCTGGCCGCCTTCCTCGTAGCCGACATAGCCCGGCGGGGCGCCGATGAGCCGGCTGACGTTGTGCTTCTCCATGTATTCCGACATGTCGATGGTGATGAGCGCTTCTTCCGAGCCGAACATGAATTCGGCGAGGCTCTTGGCCAGCAGCGTCTTTCCGACGCCGGACGGGCCGATGAAGATGAAGCTGCCCATCGGGCGGTTCGGATCCTTCAGGCCGCTGCGCGAGCGTCGAACGCTGCGGGCGACGGCGCTGATGGCCTCGGCCTGGCTGATGACCTTCTTCTGAAGCTCGATCTCCAGCTCCAGCAGGCGGTCGGCCTCTTCCTTCTCAAGTCGCGTGAGGGGCACGCCGGTCATCTTGCTGACAACCTCGGCAATGACCTCGGCATCAACCACGCCGTCGATCTCGTTTCGGCGTTCGTGCCAGTCCTTGTCCATCTTGTCTTTGTCTTCGCCGAGCTTGAGGGCCTTGTCGCGCAGGTGCGCGGCCCGCTCATAGTCGGCGTTTTTGACGGATTCATCCTTCTCGCCGTTGAGCCGCTTGATTTCTTCTTCAAGCTGGGTCAACTCGATCGGCTTGGTCATGGCCTTGAGGCGGACGCGGGCACCGGCCTCGTCGATGACGTCGATGGCCTTGTCGGGCAACACACGTGACGGGATGTAACGGGTCGAAAGCTCGACCGCGGCGACGAGCGAATCATCGGTGATCTGCACGCGGTGGTGCGCCTCGTAGCGATCGCGCAGGCCCTTGAGGATCTGCACGGTCTCCTCGCGACTGGGTGGTTCGACGATGATCTGCTGGAAGCGGCGCTCCAACGCGCCGTCCTTCTCAATGTACTTGCGGTATTCGTCGAGCGTGGTCGCGCCGACGCACTGAATCTCGCCGCGCGACAGGGCAGGCTTGAGCACGTTCGACGCGTCGATCGCGCCTTCCGCGCCGCCCGCGCCGACGAGGGTGTGGAGTTCGTCAATAAAGAGGATGACGTTGCGCGCCCGGCGGACTTCGTTCATGACCGCCTTGATGCGTTCTTCAAACTGACCGCGATACTTCGTGCCGGCGACCATCATGGCGAGGTCGAGCACGACGATTCGCTTGTCGGCCAGCAGCTCGGGCACGTCGTTGGCGACGATCCGCTGAGCAAGTCCTTCGACGATGGCCGTCTTGCCGACGCCCGCTTCGCCGAGGAGCACGGGGTTGTTCTTGTAGCGACGGCAGAGCACGACGAGCAGTCGCTCGATTTCGCTGTCACGGCCGATGACCGGGTCCAGCTTGCCCTGCTTGGCCATTTCGGTGAGGTCGCGGCCGAAGGAGTCGAGGGCCGGCGTCTTGGAGCGCGAACCCTTGCGGTTGCCCTCCGGTGCGCCGCCGCCACCACCGCCGCCGCCGGCGGACGCGGTTTCTTCGGTCTCCGCGCCGGCGCCGAGGAGGTTGAGCACTTCCTCGCGGACTTCTTCAAGCTTGATGCCGAGGTTCATCAGCACTTGCGCCGCGACGCCGTCTTGTTCGCGGAGCAGGCCGAGCAGCAGGTGCTCGGTGCCGACGTAATTGTGATTGAGGTTTCGGGCCTCTTCGATGGCGTATTCGATGACCTTCTTGGCGCGGGGGGTCTGCGGGAGCTTGCCCATGGTGACCATGTCGGGGCCGCTCTTGACGAGCTTTTCCACTTCCATGCGCACTTTGCGCAGGTCCACGTCGAGGTTTTTCAAAACGTTCGCGCCGACGCCGCTGCCTTCCTTAACGAGGCCGAGCAGGATGTGCTCAGTCCCGATGTATTCATGGTTGAACCGCTGGGCCTCCTGATTGGCCAGCGCCATGACTTTTCGAGCTCGGTCGGTGAATCGTTCGAACATGGTTGGTCCTTTCGTCGATCGGCAATGCCCCGCGACCGCTCTCCGGTTCGCTTGATGAACGCGGATGACGCCGCCAATCGTTGTTGACCGGTCCGCTCGATTGTAGCGCCTTCGTCCGACCTAAGTCGGCGACGCTTCGCAGGCGAATCGGTTGTCATGCGCCGCTGGGACGCACAACTCCACGTGTGGATCGAAGGTGTTGCTCCACGGTCCCCATCTTAGTCACGCCCCGATAACGCCGCAACACACGCGGCCACCGGGACTTGGCACGTTTGCCCGGAGCACTCTATCGGTAAAGGATGCGCGACCATGAAGGCGGAACCGCGCCGCCACAAACGAGTTATCCAACCTCAAAAAGGGAGCATTCCGAGAATGAATGCGACGTGTGGAATGGGAGGGATGGGCGCTACGCGCGAAGGGCGCCGGCTGTTTCGGACGGTGCGTCGGCCCGCTCGCGCTCGGCGTGCAGCCGCACCAGCGCTGCGCCCTGCTTCCAGAACAGCACCTGCGCGAGGCACCACGCAAAGACGGTGAGCGTCGTCGCCAGCCAGGTGAACCAGCCGGGGAATGCCTCGGGGGCAATGAGCCAACCGGCCACGGCGATGTTTCCGCAGATCGCGAAGATGAGTGCCAACGAGAAACCAAGCCACTCGCGGCATCGGACGATCAGCCCCGCGCCCGGAATCAGGATGTTGAGCAGTTGTTGCATGGTGCCAGTCATTCAAGCGTGTTCGATGCGGCCGGTTCACGCGGATTGCGAGTGCCCGATAAGGGAATGATTCCGGCGCTACGAATTTGCCCCTGATGATTGCTCAGTCGGCGAGCTTAGTGATCACGGCCTCGGATCGCTGCATCCAAAGAACGAGCAGAACCGGCGCGATGGCGATGGCGACGCCGCCAATGGCCATGCCCATGAACGATCGCCCCTGCTTGGTGTTCTTCTTCTGGCCAAGGCTGGAAAAGCCCATGGCCAGCGACACACAGCCAAGCACGACGGTGATGGCGGTGAAGAGGAAGACGAGAATCTTGCGAAACTTCCCGAACTGGCTGATCTCGCTGTAGAGGATGGTCCAGGTCTGGGTGTTGAAGTTCTTCAGCACCACCATGCAAAGGGCCGCCAGGCTGGCCAACCCAAGCACACCGACAATCATCGAGGCCGTGGCCTGCGTCTCCGACAAACGAAAATTGGGCATCTTCATGATTTCGATTCCTAAAGCGGTCGCATGCGCCGCCGGCCGACAGGCGCCGAAACGCCATCCGGCACCCGATTTGGCAACGGCGATTGGTCAAAAATATGATAACCGCTCGATCCGAAGTCGCCAGTACCGTGGCAGACGGAATCGGCGTTGCACCAGGCGATTCGTGACGCCAATCGGCGCAGAATCGGCCGTATTTTCGGATCAGAGAACCGTTAAAACAGGTATAATCGCTGGATACGGTCCGGGGGGTGAAGGTCGTCCGATGGGCTTTCGACTTGCATATGCCATTTTCCTTCTGTTCATCTCGGTTGAGGCGTTTTCGTCCGAGCAGGTGACGGTACAGCCCGCGGGCATTCGGACCTGGGCCGAGATGGTGGCGGCCGATGAGGCGCTGCGCGCGAGGGGGACAACAATTGGCCCATCGCCGATTCAGCCGCTGATGGCGATTCCGTCGTTTGTTAATTCCAAGGCCGTTCGCGACCAGTCGGCGGAGCGTTTTTCAATCGGATTGGATGCAGGTAATGCAGGTACACAGCGCTCCGCATGTTCGCCGTGTCCGGGCGAAGCGGCGTTGGCCTACGGATTCGAAGCGCAGACCGGAACCGACAATCCACCCTATCCGATGGGCGCCGTGGGGCCGAACCATGTTGTAACGATGCCGAAGACCGATTTTCGAGTGCATGACAAATCTGGAACAATTCTTAGTTCCATATCGTTGGCTTCTTTTTGGTCAACGATCGGCAGCGTGCCATTTACACAACGAATATTGTTTGACCCGATGTCAGGCAGATGGTTGGCATCCGCTCGTGTATCCACCGCAACTGGATTTGCGATTAGTTCATCGGATAACCCATTGGGTGCATGGACGTTCTATTCACTGCCCAACTCGGGAGCCGAGAGTTTTCCGTGTCTCGGTTACAACAACACATGGATCGCGGTGACGGCCGATATTTTCAATCCGGCGTTTCAAGGGCCCAAGATGTGGGTAATTGATAAGTTTTCGGCTCTTGCCGGTGGTTCGTTGACGGTAACAGTTTTTCCGGCGGGCTTCGATGGCAACACGACGATTGGGGAGGCCTCGCTGCAGCCGTGCGTGACGTTTGATGCATCGGAGCCGACGTTGTGGATCGTCAACCTGCTTGGTCTTGATCCGAATGATGACACGAACTTGATCCGGCTCTCCAAAGTCAGCGGGACCGGCCCGGCACCTATGTGGTCGGTCGCGCCAGGCTCCGAATACCCAGACACAGGGCTATTTCGGGTCCACAACGTCTTTAACTACAAGAATTATAGCGGGGCAAACTGCGGCGCGACGCAACCACTCGGCCTACTTGGAGCGCGAGTAGCAGCCGGTGTAGTCTTTCGAAATGGTCGGATTTGGGCCACGCATCATGCCTGGCTCCCGGCGACAGGGACACCGGACCGCGTCTCAACCTTCTGGTATGAGATCAATCCCGACGCGATGCCAGATCCACTCGTTCAAAGCGGTGTGATTGATGGTGGCCCGGGTTCCGGGTACATGAGCCCTAGCATTGCCGTGAACTGTGCGAATGATGTCTGCATTGGCATGACGCGAAGCGACGCAGTACGGTGCCCCGAAGCAGCGTTTACTACTCGATTGTCAAGTGATCCCCCCAGCACAATTGCACCGATCCAGACGATTCGCCCGTCTTTGCGCCCCTTCATTCCATATTTCGGCTCGGTATCACCGTGGGGTTATTACAGCGCGACTGTCGTCGATCCTGTTGATGATCGTGGGTTTTGGACGATCCAGGAATACGTAGGGCCGACAAATCCCGGGTTCTTTCCAAATCCGCCATTGGTTACGAGATGGGGCCTTTGGTGGGGCCGGGTCACACAAGATTGTAACCTTAATGGCATCGCTGATCTGTGCGACTCATCATTAAATGATTGCAATTTCAATGGGGTCTCGGATTTCTGCGAATGCGACCACTGCGACTTCACCGGCGACGGAAAGTTCAACGGGGCCGACATCCGGATGTTCGTCGAAACGCTCGTCAACCAACCCTCTTGCGCTGGGGCCGAGTTCCTCGCTTTCTGCCGTGCCGACCTGAACCGCGACGGGATGCTCTCGCCGGAAGACATACCGCCGTTTGTTCAACAATTAATAAATGTCACGAACTGCCCGTAGGGTTGCCCTAAGCTCGAGTGAAGTGGACGGCCCAATTCGTTGGCAGGGCGTTGATCCCATCCTATCATCATGAATCGTCTGGCCGGCTATCTGTGAGAGGAACCCTTGCACATGGATTCATCCAATCGCCCCGAACCCTCCATCCGCGTCATGATGATGCCGCGCGATACCAATGCCCACGGGACCATCTTTGGCGGAGTAATCCTGAGCTACGTCGATCAGGCCGGGGCGATCGAGGCCCGGCGGCATGGCTGTGCCCATGTCGTGACCGTGGCGATGGATCGAGTGGAGTTCAAGCAGCCGGTCTTTGTCGGCGATGTGCTCAGCTTTCGGACCGAGACGATTCACCTCGGGCGCACCTCCGTGCGGGTGCGCGTGCATGTGGAGGCCGAGCGGTTCGAGCCGCCTTGCGAGCGTGTGGACGTCACGACGGCCGAGGTCGTGTTTGTGGCAGTTGGCCCGGATCGAAGGCCCCTCCCGTTTTCGAAGTGCAAATAGACACACCCTTGCCGCGCCGAATCACACGAAGTCCTTACCTGTTACGGGTTTAGGTACCCGCAACAAAAAGGGACGCCCCGGAGAATCGTCCAAGAACTCATTCACTCTTAGCTTGGATATGGGGGGCGAGCGGGTTAGAATCAGTGGTAATTCCGCGCGCTGGAGGGAGCCTGCGCAATAAGCCGCTGCAAATGAATTGCGCGCCCCCGATCCTGCCTCGCCCGCCCGCCGGGCTTTGGCGTTCGGCCAGGGAGAGAATGCGGTCATGAGTTGGCTTGAAGTAATTACAAACGGGATTGAGCGCCTCGCCGAGAGCGATCGCGCCGATGAGGGCGCATTATCCCGACGGAAGTGGCTGCTGGCCGGTGCTGCGGCGGCGCTTGGAACAGCGGCCAAATCCAGTGCCGCACCGCCGGTCGCACATACCCGTTGGCTCATCAATCGCATCACGATGGGCTGGACGCCGGAAGAGCAGTTGCTGGCCGACACGCTCGGCTATCACGGCTATCTGGAGTATCACCTCAATTACACGGCGATCGATGACAGTGCGCTGAACGCACGGCTCGCGCCTTATACGCTTCTCAACGCTCCCGCGTACTACCTTCACGGATTCAACGCGTCGATCCCGACGAACCAGTTGTGCCAGTCGACGTTTCTGCATGCGACCTACAGCAAGCGCCAGCTCTTCGAGCGAATGGTGGAGTTCTGGACCGACCACCTGAACATCGACATCAAGAAGGCGGACAACCCCTGGATCAAGCTGGTGGATGACCGCGAAGTAATTCGCGTTCACGCCCTGGGGAACTTCCGCGACCTCATCATCGCCAGCGCCCGCAGTCCGTCCATGCTGGAATACCTGGACAACTTCGATAGCGTGGTCGGCAATCCGAACGAGAACTATGCCCGCGAGCTGATGGAACTCCACACCATGGGAGTCTCCGGCGGCTATACGCAGCAGGATGTGGTCGAAGTGGCCCGTGCCTTCACGGGCTGGACCGTGGATCAGACCAACACGCAGACGAAAAGCACGTTCCGATTTGACCTGACGACCCACGACTTGGGAAGTAAGACCGTCCTCGGGCTTACGCTTCCGGCCGGAGGCGGCTATGAGGACGGTATTCACGTCATCGACGTCATCATGTCCCATCCGAGCACGGCGAGTTTTGTAGCAAGGAAACTGTGCGAACGGTTCTATTCTTATTCCCCGCCGCAGAGCCTGATCAACAGCGTGGCCACCACCTTCACCGCGACCAGCGGCGACATCAAGTCCATGTTGCGGACGCTTTTCCTGAATGCCAATCCCGCAACGTCTCCGCTCAAACTCAAGCGGCCGTTCCATCTCGTCATCTCGGCTCTTCGCGCCGCCAAGGCGGAAGTCGGCGGTCCGCCGGATGCGCTGACCAGCCAGCTTCGCCAGCAGCTTCAGGCAGCCGGACACGAGCCGTTTCAGTGGGGCACGCCCGATGGCTACCCCGACAAGCTGGAACATTGGAGCGGATTGGTCATCGCCCGTTGGAATTTCGCCGCCGCGCTCATGAGAGACAACATCGCCGATATCACGACCGATGTTGACATTTTGCTTGCGGGCGCCGTAACCGCCGATCAGGTTGCCGACAAGATCAATGAGCTTATCTGCGGCGGCGCGCTGACCGTCGCCGAACGAAATCGAATTCGAGATTATTTGCTTCCGGGTATACCCACCAAGGCGGAAAAGGCCGAGGCCGTGGCGCTGGCGATTTCCGCGCCGAGCTTCCAGTGGTATTAACCGGCGTGTGATTGAAACAGCCGAAAGGCGTTGACATGAGTTCGCGAGACTGCACAGGCTGCAACGAATACCTTGAGCTGTCGCGCCGACAGTTTCTCAAGGCCTCGGGCATCGGGGCCGTCGCCCTTTCCGCGCCCGCGTGGCTTCCCCGCGTTGCCTATGCCGGCGATGCCTGCACCGACCGCGACATCGTCGTCGCGATCTTTCTTCGCGGTGCCGCCGACGGCTTGACCCTCTGCGTGCCGCACGCCGATCCACTTTACTATGCCGCGCGGCCGACCCTGGCCGTGCCCCCGCCCGACAGCCTCGACCCCAATCATTGCACGGATCTCGACGGCTACTTCGGCCTGCCGCCGGTGATGACGCCGCTGCTACCGGCATTTCAGGCCGGTCATCTGTGCATTGTCCACGCAACGGGTTCGCCGAGCGGGTCGCGGTCGCACTTCGACGCCATGCGCTTCATGGAAGTCGGAAAGATCGGCGACCCCAATCTCATCACCGGTTGGCTCGGTCGCCATCTCGCCACCTCCGCGCCGCTTTCGGTTAACCCGGTCCTTCGCGGGATTGGCATCGGCTACGGTCTTCAGCAGGCACTGGGAGGAGGTCCGTTCACGCTGCCCATCCCCGACATGGACAACTTCGATCTCGTCGGCGACCCCGCGACACGCGCCGCGCGACGCCTTGCCCTTTCCGACATGTACAACGCCGGGACCGAACCACTCAAGACCTCGGCCCAGAACACCCAACTCACCATCGACTTCCTGAATGCCATCGACTTCAGCGGCTACATCCCCGCCGGCGGTGCGGTGTATCCGAGCCATACCTTCGGATATGCCCTGCGTTCCACCGCCGCGCTGATCAAGGCCGAAGTCGGCGTCGAGGCCGTCGCGATCGACCTGCCCGGATGGGACACCCATGCGTTTCAGGGAATCTGGCAGGGCGGCGCCATGTGGGATTTGATGAGCCCGCTCGCCCTCGGCCTGGCCGCTTTTCACGCTGATATCTTTGCCGGCAACGGGCGCAACGTCACCGTCGTCGTCATGTCCGAGTTCGGCCGAAGACTGATGGAGAACGGCTCCGACGGCACCGACCACGGCCACGGCAACTGCATGTTCGTCATCGGCAACCACATCAACGGCGGCCAGGTGCTCACGCAATGGCCCGGCCTTTCAGAAGGGCAGCTCTTCCAGGGCCGCGATCTTGAAGTCACCTACGATTGGCGCGACATCCTCGGCGAGATCGTTCAGCACCGATTGCAGAATCCGAACCTCGGGACCATCTTCCCCGGCTTCACGCCCACCTTCCGCGGCGTCACCACGGCCTGTCGCGGCGACATGAACTGCGACAAGTCGGTGAACGCGGACGACGTCGCGCCGTTTGTCGGCGCGGTCATGGACCCCGAGAGTTTCGACGCCAAATCGGGCTGCGGCTCGATGAACGGCGATATGAACAACGACGGCGTGGTGGATGGCCGGGATATTCAACCGTTCGTAAAGCGGGTCCTCGGTTCGTAGTTCAATCATGCAACCAACCTGAGGGGAACGAATGAATCCGCTCCGCGCGCTCATCGTCGTAGCAATCACACTGATCGCCCGCCCCGCCTTCGCCGGCATCACTCAATCCGGCGGGCCCGGCATCGGCCAACTTGTCGTCAACCCCAACAACATGAAGTACACGGCCGATCCCTACAACATCGACCGCGTCTTCTACTGGCCCGAGCAAACATCGCATACGCTCGCAAATGATCTTGCGGTCAGCATCCTGCCGCCCGGTTCCTTCCCAAGTGATTCCACCACCCACGCCGATGACAACACGCTCCTGATTCCCCAGGGCACCCTCATCGATTCCTATCTTCTCTATTACGACCCTCAAAGCGGCACCACCGTCGCCAGCTTCCTCTTCGATGACCCCATCGTCGGCCTCATCACCAATTCGCGCGATTCATCCCCGGCAGACGACCACTTCATGCTTTCCGATTTCCTCATCAATCCACTCGTCCCCGCGGTAAACATTCCGGCTGCACACTTCGACGTTCGCGGAACCGAACCCACTTCCGGGGACTTCATCCGCTGGCTCAGCCCCAACGAAATCGAAATCCACCTGAGCGCCGGCGACCCCGGCGACCAAATCCGCGTGATCACCTCGCCCGTTCCCGAACCGGCCTCGCTCATCCTGGTCGCTCCGGCCATCGCAGCGCTTCGTCGCCGCGCG
Organism: uncultured Planctomycetaceae bacterium; assembly: GCA_964605185.1. Lineage (GTDB taxonomy): Bacteria > Planctomycetota > Phycisphaerae > UBA1845 > UTPLA1 > JACRIM01. Next base: position 18,616 of record CAZSBF010000038.1, on the reverse strand, counting down.
CCACGCGTTGCACGTTAAGAAACAACGGTTGTGGAAATCAGTACAGCGCCGCGACAACGACGGCATCGTTGAAGGACTGGATGTTCAGTCGTTCGTGAAGCGCGTTATTCGCGAATAGAAGAGTCCCAAGGTCTTGGCGACTAACGGCGCATGCGGCGTTTCAGCAGCGTCGCACAAATCACTGCAAAGCCGGCCGTCGCCGGTTCGGGAATCGTGGCGATGAGAATGCCTTTCGTTCCGTCGGTGTAGCCGACCGGTGAAATCAACTTTCCAGCATTATTGAGAATCCTTGCGCCGTCCTCGCCCCCAGTGCTTTCGCCGATATCGAAGACAGTCAACGAATTGATGGTTTTGAATATGCCCGGCAGCACCTCAACGCTTTGTCCGGTCCACGCGACCACGTCCAGGTTTCCGTCAGGGTCGGCCGTAAAGATGGCGTCTCCGATTACGGATCCGTCGATGGATCCAAAGCGAGAACGAAAAACAAGGTACCCCAGCGAGTTCATCGCGTAACCGATCGCTGGATTGTATGGCGTTGTTAGAAACAACCCCGGTGCGAGTCCGGGTGCTTGCATTCCCGCCTGAAAGACCATTTCCAAAATTCCGCTCTGCTCCATCCATAGGCCTGAGTCACGAGTTGCATCGATCCCTGGGCCGCTCAGCTTGCCATGCACCAGAACTCGATCGTCTCCGCTGATCTGCGACACGGGCGTAATACTTGAAAAGACAACACCGGCCGCGGTTCCCGGCGCGGCGTCGCCTTCGCGCGCCACCATGTGCAATGAGCCGCCCGCAGTGGACCAAATCCCTACGTCGTTGGATGGAGTGACTGTCGGCCCAGTCAACGTTGCAGAAAACGCGACGTTTCCTTGGTTATTTAGGCTTGGGTCTGCATATTTTTGGAATCGAGTGGTCAGGTCGCTTCCCGGCACTTGCGCGCTCGTGCGTGCCACCGCATGAAACGATCCCTGACTCTCAACATACACAGCGCGCTCATCGGGATTGATTCCAGGGCCACTGATGGAAGCCGAGAACGCAACATTGGCCAACCCGTTGATCCGCGGCTCGAAACTGGTATGCGGATCGGCTATGCCGGTAATCGTCGCACCAGGCGGGTAGTCGGGAGCGTCATGGCCGGTGAGAACGATTGGCGCAAGTGCTCCCCCACGATTGCTCCAAATTCCGAACCGACTATCCAGGGTATCTGCATCCACAGCAGTCGAGTAAAACGCGATGGATCCACTCGGACTAATCGCCGGACTGGAGAAAACGCCGCTGAATCCTTGTGGCGAAGAAATCGTAGTGAAGAACGAGCCGGGGGAAAGACCTGGAGCAGCTCCATTCAATCTCGCGATGTTTTGCACTGATCCAGGAGCGCCGCTGAATGCGCCATGTTGTCCGGCGGTGAGACTTGCAGTGAAGCTTGATTGCCCGTTGTCTCCCATTCCACCCGGCAGGAACACGGAGTAATTTCGAACGGGAGTTCCCGGCGCGGGGTTTCCTTCGATCGCAACTGCTTCAATTTGACCCATGCTGTTCGACCAGATTCCTTCCAGGCCATTACTAAGCGATCCCCAGAACGAAACGTGACCACTGCTATTGATGGAGACCGAATCAAAGACGGTGAAATTCACGCCATTAGGAGCCCCCGGAGCCTGACTACCGGAAAGAAGCAGGCTCTGAAGTTGCACCGCAGCACTTGCCGGCGTTGCCGCGGAAAATATTAGAGCGAAAAGAATCGAGGTTCGAATCACGATTGCCTCCCATCGAAACCACATTCCATTATGACAACATCTTGTGGGCAATTCAAGATAAATCGCGCTTGACTTGCATTCACCGCATGATTCGATTCCCTCAGCTCAAGAAAGCGCACTCGTCGACGGACAAGTAACGGGTGACCACCGAAAAATAATACGTGTTGGCCGTCATTTGCCCGCAGTGCGAATCTCCGCCCGCACCATCATCAATAACTTCCCAAGCCGATTCTCCCCCTGCCCCTGATACACGCCCCAGACGCGGTCGCCCCAGGTATTGCCCTCGATCAGCTCGGCGTCGCCCGTTGCGAGAAGCTTTGCCGCAAGATCGGCATTACGCGTGAACTTGTCGCGCACGCAGTGCTCCATCACCGTGAACTTCGCCGTCTCCCAGTCAGGTCGCAGCGCGAGCTTCCGCCCTTCACGCTTGGCGTCACCGGGGTCGAGGATCGCCGCGATCCGTCGCCGCTCGGCCCTGTCGAGTGTCTTGGCCGCCTGATAGGCATGCTCGGCCGACGGATAGGAAATTCCTTCATGCACGACCTCGGCCGGCCAGAAGTTGGAGAGGAAACGATGCTCGCCTTGGAATTCGGTGATGGGAGGCGGGGCCTCGCTCGATGCCGCCTGCTCCACAGGCCGCGTGCAATGAGCCATTCCGAAGATCAGCGCCACAAGGTGTGCGCCGGTTTGCATTCGCAATTGGCACATGGACATAGGCAATTCCGACCGGCTATTACCCGCCGTCGCGTATCCGCTCCATCACGATCATCACGCCCAGCAATCGTGTCTTCGCGGCCGCCTCTTCCGCGAGTGGAAGCTCCGGCCCGCACCCATGGAAACTTCCGAAATGTCCGTAACGCAGCGTCACGGGGTATTGCGCCGGCAGCGCATCGACGAGCAATGCCAAATCCTTGCGCGACGTAATCGCCGCCTTCAACAGTCTCTCCGTCTGAAGCGTCAGAGTTCCCGGCGCGGGTGCGGGCAGCACGGAGCGATGTTGCAACACCAGCGGCCCGGTCGCGCCGTCCACCGTTGCTGGGCCGTGTTGTTTGCCGCCGGCAAGCAACGTCCACTGCGCGGTCTGCAGCGCGGGGGAGAATCGGCCCGGCCCTGCCACCGGCAGCGCCCGGTTCGGCGCGAGCCCTTCGCCAACGGACTCACCGTCCCATTTGGCACGAAGCGCGCCGCCATCGGCAACTTCAATTTCCACCACCGGCAATGTCAGTGTCCTCCGCAACGGCGGCATCCAGCCGACGCCTTGCGACGACGCGCCCGCTTGCTCTACCGGCGACAACGTCTCAATGACGGCGATCACACCATACCGCCCGGCCGCCGCTTGCCCCATCCGGAGATTCACTTCATCGATGATCGTCGCGCGTTCGTTGCGATCCACCGCAGCAAGGCGCTGCTCATCACCGGCCGTCATCCCGGTCAGGTCGCGCAGCAATCGCGCGCCGGCCTGTGCCGTGCCGCCGCCGAGCTTCCCGGCCATGGCGTCGAAAGATTTGAAATGCACGCCCGCCTTCAGCGCTGCCGACCAGCGCCATCGCTCGTCCGCCGGCATGGCATCACGAAGTTCGTAAATTTTCGGCAGCATCCACGCCGCGCTCTTGACCGACTCTTCGCGCAGCAGGTGGCCGAGCATCGCCAGGTAGCTGTCCCGGTCGAGGTTGTCATCGATCTTGGTGGCGAGTTCCTTGAGCAACACGTCGCGCTGCGCCATGGACGTGCCGGGGTCGAGCACGGCCCGCGCTGCTTCTTCCGCGAACCCCGCCTGCAGCAGCGCCGCGATCGCCGAAGAACGCGTGGCCCGCGATGCACGGCGTGCGGCGTCTGACAGCGTCGTCACCAGCACATCGCCCGGCGAACGCGCCACGAGCAGTGGAAATGCGCCGGCCGCATCCGGTTTCTTTTTCGCCGAAGGTCGCACGGGCTCGACCATTCGGACGGCCTGCGAAATCGCAAGACCCCACGCGGCTTCGCGCATTGCCTGGCTCTCGCTCGATTTTGCATCGTCCGCAAGGATCTCGGCGATCATCGCAGCCGCCTTTTTGGTGTAAATCAACTCGCGCATGTCTGCGGCGGACAGTGCCACGAGAAACGCCACACGCGAAAGCGGCGCATCGATCGCGCCCCACGCGTCGAGGATCGGTTCATCGGAAGACCGCAGCCGCAGCCCCCGTGCCGCGATTTCCGCCACCAGTGCCTCGCTCGCTTCCGACGTCGGCGAGCGGAGCAGCATCTTGAGCACGCCTTCGCGATTGCCCGCAAAGTCAGCGTCTTTCAACTGGCTCAGAATCGCTCGCTGGGCCGATGCCGGAAGCCGGGCCATCCACGACGGCGAATCCATTGACCCCGGCACGCGGACCAATACGGAAACAGACTGCGCGCACGTCGAATCATCCTCTGATTGCGCCAAGGGTGCGAGCAACGCGATCGCCGCAAGCGCGGGCGAGACATTCGCCGGCACAGGGCTCGCGCCGATCGACCACACCGGATCGCTCGTGATAAGCTGAAATCCTCGTTCGACATTCTCGATCCATCGCGCGTGCAACTCGTCGTCGGCCGCCGTCAGATAGTCGATCACCGCCGGCGACAACCGGGCGCTCGGCCGTCCCTTCACCGAGTCCGCGCGGAAATACTCCCACGCCGCCTGTCGAACCGCGGATTCGGTGCGACCTCCCGCTTCGAGCACGGCCGTATCGACATTCACCACCCATTTCGCCGTCGCGGCCTTTGGCCACGTGTTGCGATTCCTCGAGAGCCGGTGAATCGCCAGCGCCGCCATTGCCTGGGCCCCTTCGCCGACCTGCTGCAAGCACTCCGCCACCGCCTCCGGCACCACGGTCGACTTCTCGGGATCGACACCTTCACCGATGGCCAGCGAGAGCGGGCGATTGGCCGAGCGCACGAAATCGACGTCGATCTCCTCATTGCCGCCGGGCCACTGAAACGAGAGCTGCTTCGCATCGTCGCCCACGCGGAACACCAGCGCGGCCCATCCTGATTCACCGGCGTCGTCAGAGGCATCCACCTCGCGCTTCTTGCCCGGGCCTCGCCTGAATTTCGTCAACCTCACCGCCTCGCCCTTCACGGATTCGAGCAAGTCGTAGGTGCGCGGTCGATCGGGGTTGTCCAAAGCGACGCGGCCGTTCTGCGCGGAAAGGAGGCGCACGCCGATGAAGTCCTTTGCATCCTTGCCGGTGATGGTCTCCTGCAGAATGCGAAGACCCCCTGCGCTGCCGTCATAGACGAACGGCAGAACGAGGAACGACGTTCCCGCTTCGGCCTGAGTCGACTCACCGCCTTCACGCAAGGACAAAACCACCAGCGGCGATTCGCAGGCCGGCCAGAGTACGAGTTGGACGCGGGAAGACGCAGCGGTGGCGCGAGTCGTGGCATTCGGTTCTGCGCCAAACGCCGCGACGGCGCTCAACATAATGATCATGATTGGGCCCGAGGCGCGCCGAAGGTGTGTCATTGCGAAGACCCCGGTGACACGCTGGCCGCCGCAGCGGGACGTGCCGTGGAATTGTACGTAGCCGGACAAAGCCGGACAATCCTCCCGGAGTAACGGTGCCATGCTTTCGCCCGTGATGACGCACGACTGGAATCTCTCGCCGACGCAGGCCGTCACCCTCCAGCGCGAGCTTGCCGCAAGCGTCCGCGAGGTAAAGCTCGCGCGACTCCCCGCGCTCGTCGCCGGCGCGGACTGTGCCTTTTGCTCCAATGGCGAAGAAATCATCGCCGGCTGGGTCGTCTGGGACGTCAAGCGACAGAAACTTGTGGAGGAAGTCGTTGCGGTAGAGCGCACCGCGTTTCCCTACGTCCCCGGTCTGCTCAGCTTTCGCGAAACGCCTGCGATGCTCGCGGCCGCGGCGAAGCTTTCCCCCAAACCCGACGTCCTCATGTTTGATGGTCATGGCCGTGCCCATCCGCGCCGATTCGGCATCGCCAGTCATGTCGGGCTGCTGCTCGACCTGCCCAGCATCGGCTGCGCCAAGAGCCGTCTGTGTGGCGAGCACAAGGAGCCGGCGTCCTCGCGCGGCGCGTGCGTCTCGCTCGTGGATGGCGATGAGAAGATCGGCCGCGTCCTCCGCACGCGTGAACGACTCAAGCCCGTGTTCGTCAGTGTGGGTCACAAGATCACGCTCGACGGAGCGGTCGATGTCGTCTTGCGGTGCTGCACGAAATATCGCCTGCCCGAGCCGACGCGCCTGGCTCACATGCTGGTCACGCGTGAAAAGGCCCATCACGCACCCTGAGTGGATCGAACGCGATTGTCCGTGGATATTGGACTGCCCGCGCCCACGTCTTAGAACGCACGGCGTCATAACGACCGCGTGCCCTAATTTTCGGACAACGATTATCACACAATTCGCCACTGGCCCATTGACCCGGCCAAACCGACATTGAATCTGTGCGGTTGCGCCCAGCGTGCTTTCCGGACGGGAAAAGAAGCTCATGATCAGTGCGATTTCATCCATGTTGCCGACGTTGTCTGGAGGGCTTTCGGGCCTTGCCGGCACGTCGTCGACAGTGGGTGCATCCGGGTTCGGGCCCGATTTCCTGCTGAACGTTCTCGGCAGTCGCACCTCGGTCTCCGGCGGCACGGCGTACGACGCCAACGGCCGCCCCATCACCGAGAATGAAAACTCCGAACGCATGAAGTTCCGCAAGCAGGCCCTTGAGACCACCAAGGACCTGCTCAAGGCCGGCGATACCGTCGGCGCTCGCAAAGCCGCCGAGAGCGTGCTGAAGCGTGATTCGTCGGATGCCATCGCCGCCGCCTATGTCGGGCGAACCTATTTGGCCGAGGGCAATTATGAGGAAGCCAAGCGGTACTTCTCGCGCGCCGCATCCGGCTCCGACAGCGAACAAATTCAAACCGATCTGCGCACAGCGACGGTTCTCGCCAAGGGCCCCGATGCCGCCCTTTCTGAAATCCAACGACTTCTGAGGCAACCCGCCACGCAGCGCGACGGTGCCCAGCTCGCGTCTTATCTTCTCGACGCCGAACCGGGTAACGTGGACGCGCGCATCGAGCTGGTGAACTTCTACGAGAAGCTTGGCAAGAAGGGTCTTGCCGGCGCCGAGCTGTCCGACGCCATCGCCGCCACGCCGGTCGAAAAATTCGACACGCTGCTTCGCCGCATTGAACAGTTCAACGCCGACAACTCGCAGGACGCCGGCTCGTTCGATCTTTTGGCCCAGGCCTATGTCCGCATCGGCCGACTCGGCGACGCCCAGGATGCCTTTGTGTCGGCGATCGCGCTAAGCAAGGAGAACCTCGAGTTCCAGGGACAGATCAAGGCCGACTATGCAAAAACCTTTGTCACCCTCGCCCGCGACGCCAAGACCGGGGGCCGCGACGATGAGGCCCGTCGCCTGTATCTGAAGAGCCTCGACATTTCGTCCAACGAAACAACGAAAGCCGAATACTCCGACTTCGAGTTCGAGCGCGGCGACCGCGAACTCCGCGCCGGGCGGTTGCGGCTCGCCCTCGAAGCGTTCGACAACGCCCGCGCCTATCAACCCGGATCGGTAAGCGAAGAGAAGAAAGACGATCTGATCGAAGCCTACGAACGGCTCGCGACGAAATCGACTGAGGCCGGCGATCTGAAGACCGTGGTCGATGCCCGCTACGGCGCATTCATCCTCGACTCCGGCAATGACACGCGCAAGCGCGGTCTCGCCGACGCCCACGATGCCTATGGCCTCTCGCTGTACGATCAGGGCGACTATCGCGGGGCGCTGCGGCAGTTCCACTCCGCGTCACAGTACTACACCACCGACCCCAACTACGCGGCCCATTACGCCCTCGCCCAGAGCCGGCTCTAATTTCGAATCTCATAAACCTCGACATACGCAATCGGCTTGCCGTTTTGCGCCCCGATGGCCGTCGGTGATTGATGCACCAGACGAAAGCCTTGTAGCGGCGGCAGCGGCACGCAACTGTTGAACGGCGTGCGGCTGGCCAGTCGATAGCCCGCATTCGCCGCGATGAAGGCCGTGGCGTCGGTGTGTTTCGCGAATCGTCGGGAGTCCTTCATCACACGAATGGTCCCCAGCGCTGCATCAGCCTCGTCCACAATTCGCACGGCCCACGCTTCCAGGGGCGTCACCGGCATTCCACGAAAGATGTACAACCGCGAGTAGAGCGTCTCGTGGCATGCGGGGTAGAAAAGCGTCACCGGTTGCAATGCCCCATTTGCCCCGCGCTCATAGCACTTCTCGAAATAGTCCGACTCTCGCGCCCCGGCCCATGCGATCACGCCGGGAAACTTTCCTCGCGATGCCCCGCCGCGCGCCCCCGGGAGAAACCCCATCAGGGCATCGACGATGACATAGCGCGAGCCGAACGTCCGCGCGATGTCGCGTGCCTCGGCCTCGCTCTTCGCAAGAAAGAACGCCGCGGCCTCGCGGGCACAATGCTGCGTCGGGTTCGACACGGGCATCCGCCGCGCGCCGCGCACGATCCAGTAGCCGTAGTCCCACCAGTTCATGATGGAATAAGCCGACGCGGGAAACGGGGTGGACGTTCCGTCGCCGGGCGCGTAATACCGCGACAGATAAGCGGCCGCATCCCCCATCGGCTCCGGCGTGTTCGTGCGCATCCACGCCAGTGCCTCGCGCCAGTCAGCGTTCGGCGCCTCGGCCGTGGATGCGAGTTCCACCGACGCCGGAAGATTCGGCACGAGCAACGCGGCGATAACAATCATCGCCAGTGCAATCGACGCCGCGCGTCGACCGGCCGGCGCGGTGATCCGTCGCGACAGCCACGAATGGATCTCAAACGATAGATACGCCGTCAGCAAAGAAATCGACACCGCCGAGTAATACGCAAATCGTCGTTGACCCTGCGTCGCCGCGATCATGGCGATGCTCCAGACCAGCAGCAGCAACCGCCCCGGCTCGGCGCGACGAATCGTTTGAATGGCAAGCAGCAGGAGCGCGGGAATCACGATGAAGATCGCCGTCGTGAATTGTTCATAGGCCGGCGCCAGCGAGAATCCGCCCGCTCCCCGAATCAGCGGCAACGTTTCGACGAGTTGCAACGCCCCGCCGCCGACGTTGAAGCGGCGAATCTGCGACACGATTCCGCCCCAGCCCGCCGGCGACACCGCCGCGAACAGCGAAATCGCGCCGACACCGCCCGCCACGATCACCAGCGGAAACGTCACCCGCCCTCGCCACGAACCGGCCATTACGCGCGAAGCCAAGCAGAGAATGGGAATCGCCACAACCGCCCCGCCCAGCGCGATGCAATGTTCGCGCATTGCAAACCCGCACGCCGTCGCCGCCAAAACGAACGGCAGCGGCACGCCAAACGTGACGAGTGCAAGCATCGCGAGTGTGCGATTATCAACTCCGCGCAGATGATTCGCCGCAACCTGTACCACGAACCACGCCCCGACGATCGCGATAAACATCGCCGCGCCGACCCACGCCAGCGCGTAGGCCGCGAGCGCGACGCCCGCGAGCATCGCCCCCTTCCACCGAATCGCCGGTCGTGTATTTCCCTCGCAATTGATCAGCGCCCCCGCGATGCCCAGCATCGTCAGCGTCGAGAACAACACCTCAACCACGTGATGGTCCGTGTACCCCAGCATCGAGAACGCAAAGAAATTGCTCGGCATCACCGCCAGCATCGCCGCCGCCAACAGACCGGCCGTGCGATTGAGAATCCGCCGGCCGACGTAGTACGTCGCCAGCACACCAGCCGCCCCCAGCATCGGCGGAGCCCACGCACACACCAGTTCCACCGTCCGCGCCGACGGTCGGCCCAGCCCCACGATCAAACTCGCCGTCGCCAACAACCAGTCAAACAGCGGCGCGACCGGCAGCGACTGCCCGTGCGGATATTGCCCGTACAGGTCGACGCGGTTCAGGTGCGGAAAGTTCGCAACGCAGCTTTCAACCAGCCGCACGTGGTACCACGGGTCGCTTTCGAGAAAAACCACTTCCCCGCCGGGAAAGACCGTGTGCATTACCGGAATCGTGCGCAGCAGAAATGCGCCGATACATATCAAGCCGAGCGTGACCATCGCCGGGCGCATCGAACCCGTGTTCGTGGCGCATATGGGCGCATCAGCGGCGCGGCGCACCTGGCGAAGGGATGATGGTTTGCTCTCCGGCTTCATCGATACACTCTCACGACGCCCGCGGCTGACCTTCGCGCTGACGGTCATCTATTTCCTGGCGACGAGTCTGCCCCACGACATCGGCCAGCAGGCCACCCTCCGCGCCTACGACCGCTTCACGAAGCAGGCCGTCGACCGCGCCTTCATCGCGGCGGCGATTCTAGCCTTTGCCGTCGGCGCGTGGTTTTGCATCTCGCGACTTCAAACGGCGCGCCGGAGCGGCACGCTACCGCGAATCATCACGCTGGCCGTCCTCTGGCTCGTGCTCTTCCTCGGCTCCTTCCGCTGGCTCTTCTATGCAAACGCCGAGATCGTCCATTTTCCGCAATTCGCCATCCTTGCCCTGCTCCTCTTCGCCCTCACCGGGAGCCACGCGCGCACGCTGTTCGCCGTGGTCGTGCTCGCCATCGTGGACGAGGCGTATCAATACTGGTTCATCTACAACCCGCGTTTTCCCTCACTGCTTGATTTCAACGACGTCGTGTTTGACACACTCGGCGGCGCGGCCGCCTGCCTAATCCTGCACCTCGACGGCGCGACCAGCCGCAATCGTGCAAGTCCGGTGCGCTGGCGTCGCTCGCCGATGGTTTGGATTCCCGTAGCCGTGCTGCTTATCGCCGTTGTATTGCACCAAGCTGGCGTGCTCGGCCTATACCCCGACCTCGAAGGAGAAGTACGCCCCATCCAACTCAGCCGCCAACGAATGGAACCCTACTGGCGCGAACTCCCCGGCGGCCGCATTCATCACGTCCTGCGCCCATGGGAAGCGCTGCCGATCCTAGCAGTTGTTATTGGCGCGTTTGGATCGATGGATCGGCCGAAGTGGGACCATCGTCGCGCGGAATTGCTATGATGATCATTACTGTCTGACGACAGAGAGTAGAATATCTCCGCTGCGATTCGAGGTAGGCACCAAGACACAATGCACTGTGGCGACTTTGTTTCTGAGTTGATCTTACCGATACTGATCGGTGGATTTGCGGCACCGATGGCGTGCGCTTTTGTCGGTGCGATCATACGTGGTTGGCGTTTTTTGAGGCGCAGAAAAGCTTATGTCGTATCCTATTATGTTGTCCTTCTTCCCTTGGTGGTGAGTGTGTTCGTGTTCAAAGTGTGGGGATTGGAAGCTGTGCTGGCCGCATTATCGCTTATTGGATACCCTTGGGGCTTGTCGATCTTGGTCAGCGCCGCTTTTTTTGGCACGAGAACTTCCTCCAGCAAATGCCGCAGTTGTGGATACGATCTGCGTGGGAATTCGAGTGGTCGATGCCCAGAATGCGGTACTGTCCTAATCAGCGACGATGATGACAACCAACCTCCGTCGGGCATATTTCGGCAAAGTAATTGATTGTCTCGGATCGCCTCCTGGCCCCGGAGGGGCCGCGGGCTGTAGCCACGGGTGAAGCGGCGCGGTCGCCTTGGCGACCCGACGCGTAACCCGTGGAAGCGGGACGCGTTATTATTTCTCTGCCCCGAAGGGGCAAGGGAAGCGCAATGCCCGGTACCTACTCCCAACTCCTGCTCCACGTTGTCTTCAGCACAAAGCACCGCAAACCGTGGATCACGGCGGACGTCGCGGAGCGTCTTTACCCTTACATCGGCGGCATCGTCCGCGCCGAAAAGGGGGTGCTCTACGACATCGGCGGCATCGAGGACCATGTCCACATCTACCTCCGGTGGCGGCCCGATGGCTCAGTGTCGGACCTGATGCGAACGGTCAAGGGACGATCGTCAAAATGGGTTCACGATTCATACCCCAACCTCGCAGCCTTCGCGTGGCAGGAGGGTTACTCGGTGTTTTCGGTTAGCAAGTCGCAGGACCAGGCGGTCAAGCTGTATATCGCGAGGCAGGCGGAACATCACAAGAAGGAAGACTTCACATCAGAGTTGTTGCGACTCCTCCGCGCGCACGGTGTGGACTTTGATGAAAAGTATGTACTCGATTGAGTTCGTCGAAGTGCGTGTGTTTCCTCTGCCCCTCCAGGGCAGAGTTCCGAGCGCCGTACCCTTTCCACGGGTTGCGCTTCGCTCCACCCGTGGCTACATCCCGTTGCCCCTTCGGGGCACGTAAGGGAAGAACCCCCGTCACTCCCCAAACATCGCCTCAACAAACTGCTGCGGATCAAACGGCTCGATATCATCAATCCCCTCGCCGAGGCCGACATATTTCACCGGCACATTCAACTGATCGCGAATCCCCACCACGATCCCGCCCTTCGCCGACCCATCCAGCTTCGCAAGAATGATGCCCGACACCTTCACATGATCGGAAAAACTCTTCGCCTGATTCACGGCGTTCTGCCCGATCGTCGCGTCGAGCACGAGCAGGACCTCGTGCGGCGCACCGGGGATCTTCTTCTCCACCACGCGCTGAATCTTGTTCAGCTCCCGCATCAGGTGATCCTGCGTGTGCAATCGGCCGGCCGTATCGACCAACAGGATGTCCGCCTTCCGCGCAATCGCCGCCTCGCACGCGTCGTACGCCACCGCACCGGGGTCAGCGTCTTGATCGTGCTTGATCAGATCGACCCCGCATCGCCGCGACCATTCAGTCAGTTGCAACACCGCCGCCGCGCGAAACGTATCGCACGCCGCGAGCACCACCTTGTTGCCTTCCTTCTTCAAGAGGTTCGCCAGCTTCGCCACGCTCGTCGTCTTTCCCGATCCGTTAATCCCCGCGATGAGCACCACCGTCGGCCCGCTCGGCGCCTTCGCCAGCGTCCGCATATCGGCCGGCCACTTGCTCACGATGTGCTGCTTCAGGAACGTGAGGATGTCCTGCGACTCCTTCACCTCGCCCTTTTTCCACGCCGCGCGAACCGCGTCGATCAGGTTCGTCGTCGTCTTCGGCCCGAAGTCGGCCTGCAACATGGTGTCGTGCACCTGGTCGAGCAACGCCTCGTCGATGGTGCGGCCGAACGGCAGAATGGACTTGAACCCGCTGACGACTTTCTCGCGCGTCTTGCCAAGGGCCTTTTTGATCTTGTCGAAGAAACCCATGCCGCCCCCTACTCGGTCGCCTTCACGGCCTCGGCCGCCATCACCTTGGCCACGCCGTCGAGCACACCATTGATGAACGCCCCCGACTCAGCCGTGCCGAATTGTTTGCCGATCTCGATGGACTCATTGATGACTACGTTGGGCGGCACACCATGCCGATGCACCATCTCGCAGACCGCCACGCGCAGGATGTTGCGATCCACCGTCGTCATCCGCTTCACGTCCCACTTCGGCGCCGAGGCCTGTATGCGCTCGTCGATGGTCGCGGTGTTTCGCCATGCATCGGAGACGAGATCGCGGGCATACTCGCGCACGCCGGGGTCGCTGCTCTCATCGACGAGAAATTCGTCCAGTTGCGAAAGCACCTCCTGCCCCACGCCCTCGATCTGGCAGAGAAACTGCATCGCAAGGATTCGACTTTGCCGGCGGTCAATCATGGCATCGTAAATAGTGGCTGGCGAAGCAAAATGCAAGCGGACGCGCTCATTGCGTCGGCGTCAAACCCTCGCGAGCGATTCGGGTACAATTCGTCCCGTCGAAGCAAACCGAATCAACCTTTCTGGGGTACCGAGTGCATAGTGCCGCAAGTCCGGACATTCCGTTGAACGAATCGCCAAACCGGGAAACCACCGCCCCGACAAACGGATCGCCGAAATTTCAATCACCGGACACCTTTCGCCAGGCGCTTCGACGTCGGGTCGATGAGTATTTCGCCATCTCAGGTCGCAAGCCGCGGGACTGCCCGCGAATGTACATCAAATCGGCCATCGTCCTTTCATGCACCGCGGCCGTGTATGCCATCTTGCTGATCACCGGGTCGACCGCGTGGCCGGCGATTCCATTGGCGGTGTTGCTCGGGCTGTCGTTGGCTTCGGCCGCGTTCAATGTTCAACACGACGGTGGGCACGGCGCCTTTTCAGAACATCGATGGATCAACAAGCTCGCCTCCCTGACGCTGGATGTATTGGGCGGCAGCTCCTATGTCTGGGCCCGAAAGCACAACACGATCCACCACAGTTTCACCAACCTGTCCGGCCATGATGATGACATCAACCTCGGTCTGCTCGGGCGACTGTCGCCGCATCAGCCGCGGTTGAAGTTCCATCGCGTTCAGCATTTTTACTTATGGGTGCTCTACGGTTTCCTCCCCGCCAAGTGGCACCTCTACGACGATTTCCATGACGTGCTCACCGGCTGGATCGCAGGCCATCGCTTTCCGCGCCCCACAGGCTGGGATTTGGTGGTCTTTGTTGCCGGCAAGGCGATCTTCTTTTCCCTGGCCTTCGGGATTCCCATGCTGCTGCACCCGTGGTGGTGGGTGCTGATCCTGTATGGAATCGCCTCCGTGGTGTTGGGTGTCACGCTGAGCGTCGTGTTTCAAATGGCGCATTGCGTGGAGGGCGCCGCCTTTCCGATTCCAAGTCCCGGCACCGACCGGGTTGATTCCAGTTGGGCCGAGCATCAGCTCCAGACGACCGTCAATTTCGCGCCGCGCAATCGACCGCTGACCTGGTTTGTCGGCGGGTTGAATTATCAAATCGAGCACCATCTCTTCCCGCAGATCTGTCACGTTCACTATCCGGCCCTGGCCAAACTCGTCGAGGCCACGTGTCACGATTTCGGGCTGAAGTACAAGTCCTACGCGACGTTTCTGGCCGGCATTGCCTCGCACTACCGGTGGCTCCGGCAAATGGGCATGGCCGTTTCGGCCTGAGGACATCCGGTGTCATGATTCAGGACGAAAAAGACAAACTCATCGCCCTCTTCGACGACAAGCGGCGCTGGTGCCGCGGCCAGGATGCCGCGGATGCGGATGGCCACGTCGTTCACTACGACGACGAACAAGCCGTCTCGTGGGATCTCGTGGGCGGGCTTTGCCACCTCTTCGGATGGAAGCGTGCCTGCACGCTCTTCGAACCGGTCAGTCGCCACTTGTCGGGTCGGCGCCCGCTCAAATGGTCCATCAAGAATCTTCAGATCGCGGCCATGACATCGCTGCTCAACTTCAACGATGATGCCGACACCACGCACGAGCTGGTGATGTCCCGTCTGCGTGATCTGCCCGTCTGGCATGGGCGCGGCCAACCGATCTGACTCGCCGGGGGGCTAAAACGAAATATTTATTCAACCCCCCTCTTGGTTGACGAATACGGCTTCTCAGCAGCGTGCGGCCGCTTTTCGTGTGGAAAGCCTCGCACATGCACTGCATGCAGCGGCAACCCGTTCGTTTTTCCCTGATGTGTAATAGCGCGGTGGCCACTATGATCCAACCGGTTGGTTCGACGACCGAGCTTCTCAGGCTCTATTGACAAGTCTCACGGCTTCTCGCTCCTGTTATTCTCTTTCGCCCTCCCGGCCGATTGGTCCAAGCCTTTTGGACTCTTTCACTTCGACCCTGAAAGTAAAACGACGGGTCGATTGGACCGCAGTAAGAAGGAAAATCAACATGGGTAAGAAACTTTATGTCGGAAATCTGGATGCCAGTGTCGGCGATTCGGATCTCAAGACACTCTTCGCAGGACAGGGCAGCGTCGTTAGTGCCAGCGTCATCATGGATCGCGATACGAGCCAGAGCAAAGGCTTCGGCTTCGTCGAAATGTCCACCGATGCCGAGGCCCAGTCGGCCATCACCGCGTTGAACGGCAAGGACCATGCCGGCAAGGCCATGAAGGTCAACGAAGCAAAGCCGAAGACGAACTAGTCATCCGTCTCCGCCGCACTTTTGCCGGCGGACACGCATAAAAAACGAAACCGGCGTGGTCGAGTGCCCTCGGGCGCAAGGCCGCGCCGGTTTTTTTCTTCGTTCCCCTAGTCGTGGATTCCTATTTCCCTGGAAGCGCTCGCAGCAGCCGCACCATCTCCACCGCCGCCAGCGCTGCATCCGCCCCCTTGTTTCCATCCTTGCCGCCCGCCCGCGCCACGGCCTGTTCCATCGTGTCCGTGGTGAGCACGCCGAAACCAATCGGCACGCCGGTCGAAAGCGAAACATCGGCAATGCCGCGCGCCGCCTCCCCGCCGACGTGAATATGATGCGTCGTCTCCCCGCGAATCACGCAGCCAAGACACACCAGCGCATCGAATTGCCCGCTCTCGGCCAGCCCCTCCGCTGCCAACGGCAACTCCCACGCTCCCGGCACCCACACGTCAGTAATGTCCTCGGCCTTGGCCCCATGCGCAATTAGCGCCTCCCGCGCCCCGGCGAGAAGCTTCATGGTGATGAACTCGTTAAACCGGCTGACAACGATCGCAATGCGAAGTCCGGTGGCGTCGTCGTTTCCGCGAAGTGCTTTGCTCATAGGTCGAACAGTTTATCGTACAAACCGCCCACCCGCCCTCCGCCTCAGTCCCAAAAGGACAACGGAACGTAGCCACGGGTGCGAACCCGTGGTGTCAAATTTCGCAGATGCAATCAGCCCCGGAAGAGGGCGACGGAGCCATTCCCACGATCCCGTAGCCCGATTTGCAATTCCTTCCCCGCATTAGGTACAATTAATGCAGAACGAATGGCAACCGCTTTATACATGCCGTTCATCGGAGACGTAAATGAGAATCTCTCGGGCATCTCAGATCTTCGCAATAACCTCGGCCATGATTGCCGCCGCTCCAAACGTCGCCATTTCTCAGTGCCAATATGAAGTCGTGTCTGGGCCGGAATTCGGAGACACTGGCCTTGGTTTTAACGACGATGGGGCACATTCATTGGTTCAATGGGATCCTGATGGATCCGGGCCAGCAGAGGAACTCCTCGTGGTGGGTGGTAACTTCTACCGCGCAGGCCATCTTTATGTAAATCGAATCGCAGCGTGGGATGGGCGGCGGTTCCTCCGTTTGGGTGATGGATTGAATGGAAAGGTCAGATGCCTCTATGTGTATGACGGACAGTTAATCGTAGGGGGAGATTTCGACATGGCAGGCACGGTTCCTGCCAGAGGAATTGCAAAGTGGGATGGCTCGCAATGGTCGCCCATGGACACCCCGTTTCAGTTCTCGGCGAAAGCCTATTCGTTTACGGTATTCGGCGGCAATCTTGTGATGGGCGGCGAAAGCGGGGTCTATCATTGGATTAACGACCAATGGGTGTCATTCGCTCAAACATTGGATCGAGTGCGCTGCCTAGCTGTCTACCAGGATACGTTGTATGCAGGAGGGAAGTTTAATCTTTTTACCGACGGCCAATTCACTAATGGTATCGCGCGATGGAATGGAAAAAGTTGGACGAAAGTCGGCACTGGAGTCTCGGGCAACTTTGACGGAGTCCTGGCGATGGCAGTGCAAGGTGACAAGCTCATCGTGGCCGGCGCTTTCGCAAGAGCGGGCGGAGTTACATGCAACTCACTCGCTCGTTGGGATGGTCAAACATGGAGCGCAATTCCCCATGAATTATATGGCACATATGTATCTGATATACCTCAGATTAACTCTCTGATTGCCGACGAGGGCCGCTTGATCGTCGGAGGAGGTTTTTATTGGTTTGATATGAATGGCGAGTGCATCAACATTGCCGAGTTCTCCGATGGGAATTGGAAACGGTTCGATCATGGGCTACAAGGTGCTGAGCATCACGTTCGCAGCATGTTGTACTTCCGCGACGAACTCGTGGCCGCCGGTGATTTCTATAGAACGAACGAACTCATAATGAGAGGAATTGCTAAGTTTGATGGCGCTGCATGGAATCCGCTTGGAGGCGGTATCGAGTCGATTACAAATAATGTGATAATCAATGATTCTTGTGAGTGGCGGGAAAAATTGGTAATGGCCGGTCGCTTCTTACAAGTTAGCTCTGAATCAACAAATGGAGTCGCGTTCTGGGACGGACAAAGACTCACAACCTCACCCGATTTGTCAAGCATTGAGATCGATGCAAATACAATTTGTGTCTATCAAGGAGACTTGGTCGTTGGCGGGTGGTTCTACAGCGGTCCAGGGATGGAAAACATTGCTCGTTTCGACGGGCACATTTGGTGGCCTATCGGTAACGGACTTGGCCGGGAAGTATTGGCAATTTGTAGTCGCGATCAGGAATTGTTTGCCAGTATTCAGCGCGAAGGCGGCCCCAGTTTTTCAAGCATAAAGAAATGGGATGGTGCACAGTGGACATCCATCTGTTCACTAGGCACCTACGACTCTGAAGCAACCGAACTGCAATTTTATCGAGGGAGACTCATTGCAGCCGGGAGCTTTGTCCATATCAACGGCATCTCAGGATTTAACAGCATAGGGTCCTGGGATGGCGCACAATGGAGCAAGCTCTCAAGTGGACTCGAAACGGCGAGCAACACGACCGGCATTATCTATGGAATGACGGTATATGACGACAGCCTCGTCGTCTCGGGCTCTTTCACAAAGGCTGGCGGCATTCCGGCTAACAATATCGCACGTTGGGACGGAACAACGTGGAGCCCGATGGGATCTGGACTTCCGAATGGGGCCGGCGCACTGGGAATTCACAATAACGAACTATTTGCAGTGACGAATTACACTGGAAGTCAACCTTGGATACCTGGTATTGCCCGATGGGATGGGGCATCGTGGCACGCTACTTCGTTGGCAGGTTTTTACGCACCTTGGTTCACACGGCTAATTGACTTCCGAAATGAACTCTATTTACTCGGTCGGTTCGAAGGACGTACGCAAGATAACGAATACGCATTCACGTGGGCCAAGTTTCTTCCATCCGGCCCCGCCCCCACCATCACCCAACACCCCGCCTCCCCGGCC
>CAZSBF010000037.1:0-37866 GCA_964605185.1 uncultured Planctomycetaceae bacterium | reverse complement strand
CATCATCGTGCAGACCCGCCGGGGCAGCGTGAGTCTTCTGCAGCGCCGTCTCGAAATCGGCTATTCGCGTGCCAGTCGCCTGATCGACCAGATGGCTTCCGCCGGGATTGTCGGCGAATACAAAGGCAGTCAGGCCCGCGAAGTGCTCATCACCGACAAGGAGTGGGACGCTATTCGTCGTCAGCGCGATACGGAAGTCCGCAGCGGCGGCTATCGGGCCGACATGAATGCCAATGAGGACGACGCTTTCGGCACGGCCGATCTGGACGACGAATTCAGCTCACGCAATTAAGCACGCAATGGGTGGTTCAGTTCGCTGTTTGCACGTCCAGTTGAATCATCGCTCACCTATCGGATAGGCTCCGTATAGAACACACTCGAAGGAGCCCTGTCATGGCGTATTCCATCAAAGCAGTCGAAGCGTATGCCGTCGATGTCATGAACCGGCCGGGGATGCTGGCGAGGATTCTCGAGGCATTGACCAATGCCGGCGCCAATCTTGAGTTTGTGATCGCCCGGCGCGTTTCGCAGAATACGTCGCGTGTCTTCCTTGCGCCGCTCAAGGGTGCAAAGGTGCTTCGAGCGGCAGGTGATGTGGGCTTGCAAAAGGCGGCAGGCATGCACGCCCTTCGGATCGAAGGGCCGGATCGGCAGGGATTGGGGGCGCACCTCACGCGCGGCCTGGCGGCGGCAGGTTTGAACATTCGCGGCTTGTCGGCCGCATCGATCAATCGTCGAAACGTCTGCTACATCGCCTTTGCAACGGCCGCGGAGATGGGGCAAGCGCAGAAGATTCTCAAGAAGCTGTTATCGAAGAAGTAGCGACTCAACGGCCTCACGCTGACCTCGCTATCATGAATCTAAAGAGGGAGACGGCGTGACGGTCTATCACCCGACACTTGAAGCAGTACGCGGCGCTGGCGCTGGATTGGTGCCGGTGATCCGCCGACTTCTGGCGGACCGAATGACGCCGGTCAGTGCGTTCGCTGCACTGTCTCGCGGCGAGGATCGGGCATTCCTGCTTGAAAGCGTGGTGGGGGGTGAACAGATCGCGCGGTACAGCATGGTCGGCGTGTCGCCCTCGACCGTGCTGACGGCGCGCGGCGACGGGGCGTCGATTACCCGCGCGGATGGGTCGATCGAAGTGTTAAGCCACGTCGACGACCCGCTGGCCGTCCTGCAGCGTCTGTTGAGCGAACGAGGCACCTCGCCGGCAATTGAAATGCCCGGCATTCGGCTGCCGCGCTTTCGGGGCGGCGCTGTCGGTTTCGCGGGGTACGACACGGTCCGCTATTTTGAAGCGCTGCCCAATGCGCCGCGGGATGATCGGCGGCTCGATGACATCGACTTCGGCATCTACGACGCGCTGGTCATCTTCGATCATGTGAACAAGACGATGCTCGTGGTCGCTCACGCTGATTTGTCGCGCGGCACGGCTGACGCGGAATATGCGGGCGCTTGTCGGCGAATCGAAGCGATGGTGGCCAAGCTTCGCGAGCCGGTGGCATCGCTGTCGGATGAATTGTCACCGGATGCGCGGCCCGATGTGCCGTTTGCCAGTACGTTTTCGCAGGCCGATTTTGAGTCCGCCGTGCGAAAGTCGAAGGAGTACATCGTCGCGGGGGATATTTTTCAGGTCGTGCTCAGCCAGCGGCTGCGCGTGGAGACGGCGGCCGACCCGTTTGACATCTATCGTGCCCTGCGCGTGGTGAATCCGTCGCCGTTCATGTTCTTTCTAAAGAGTCCGAAGTGCATCCTTGTCGGAGCCAGCCCGGAGATCCTCTGTCGAGTCGAAGACGGTGTGATTACAAATCGCCCACTCGCCGGCACACGGCGGCGCGGCGCGACCGCGGATGAAGATGCCTCGTTGGAAACGCAGCTGCTCGCGGATCCGAAGGATCGCGCCGAGCACATCATGCTCGTCGACCTCGGCCGGAACGATGTCGGCCGCGTGGCAAGGCCGGGGTCGGTGGCATTGACGGAATTGATGACGGTCGAGCGTTACAGCCACGTCATGCACATCAGCAGCAACGTCACCGGCCAACTGGCGGACGGCCGCACCGCGATCGATGCGCTCAAGGCGTGCCTGCCGGTCGGCACGGTGAGCGGCGCGCCAAAGATTCGCGCCATGGAGATCATCGACGAGCTGGAGCCGGTGCGTCGCGGGCCGTATGGCGGCGCGGTCGGTTATTTCGACTTCTCCGGAAACATGGACACATGCATCGCCCTGCGGACCATGGTGATCACGCCGGGCGAGGGCGGCCGTTGGACCGTGGACATTCAGGCCGGCGCCGGAGTGGTGGCGGACAGCGAGCCGCAGGCGGAATACGAAGAGACGCTAAACAAGGCGAAGGCTCTGCTTGCGGCGGTGGCAATCGCTCAGACTGGTTCGTGAGACACGCGAGACAGCACATCAAGTGTTCGCGCGGCATCGCCGGAGTCGATAGCCCGCGCGGCTTGGCTCGCGCCCGAAGCAAAGTTGTCTGCGATACCAGCCACGACCAGCGCGGCGGCAGCATTGAAGATCGTGTGATCGCGGCGTGGACCGAGCGCACCTCCCAGCACCGCGCGAATGACCTGAGCGCTCTCCTGAGGGCTTGTGACGATCAAAGTTTCGAGCAGAGCAGGCACGAGACGCAGCGCCGACGGCGTCGTGACGTGTTCTGTAATCTGCTCCTTGCGAATCTCCATGTAGCGACTCGCGCCGGTGATCGTGAAATCACAGAGCCGGCTCTCGCCGCACACGACCAACGAATGATCGGTGCCGAGGCGGGCAAGCGCGGCGGCGAGCTTGTCGATCCACGCGTCGCGCGAGACGCCGATGATCTGTCGTCGTACACCGGCCGGATTCGCCAACGGCCCGAGCATGTTGAAGATGGTGGGCTTGCCGATGCGCCGGCGAATCTCGGCGACGCGGGCCATGGCCGGGTGCAGACGGGCGGCGTGGAGGAAGCCGATCCCGATTTGGCGAATGCATCGCGCGACAACGTCCGGTGGAGCGTCAACATTCACACCCAGTTCCCTCAGCACCTCCGCTGAGCCACTCTTTCGTGTGTAACTGCGATTGCCGTGCTTGGCGACCTTTGCCCCGGCGGCGGCGGCAACGATGGCGGCGGCGGTCGACACATTAAACGTGCTGATGCCGTCGCCGCCGGTGCCGCAGGTGTCGATGGCGTTGGGGAATTCGCAGGGAATCGGCGTGACGTGCCGGCGAAGCACCGACGCCGCGCCGACGATTTCGTCGACCGTCTCCTCTCGTGCGCTCATAACACGGAGGACCTGCTCGGCCGTATCCGGCGCAACCGCTCCAGTCATGATCGCCTCAAAAAGGGCAATGCAATCCGCTTCGGAAAGTGCGCTTCCGTCGAGGATCGCGTTGACCTGTTGCTGGGCTGTGTTCACGAGGTAATTCGCCGAACCGTCGCGCCTTCCGATGGACACCATGTCCACACCGGCGCGGTGACGTTGAAGTGCGGATCATAATCGCGCCGCACTGCAGGCTCGATGGCGCTCGTGGCCGATTGCTCGGCAACCGCGACGACGCATCCTCCAAAACCTGCCCCGGTCAGGCGAGCGCCGAAGACACCGGGGACGCCGCGTATGCAGGCGGCGAGTGTGTCGAGCCGGGGCGTGGAGACCTCGTAATCCTCGGCAAGCGATTGGTGGCTTTCATTCATCAGGCGGCCGAGTGTTGGGAAGTCCGCGTGTTGTAAGGCATCCGCGGCGTCACGAACTCGGGCGATCTCCGTGATCACATGGCGGGCGCGATGGTAGACCGTTTTCCCAATGTCGTTGCGAATTGCGTCCAAGGCAGCGGGTGTTAACTCGCGCCAGCTGCTCGAACCTCGCGCGGCGGCCAAACTGCATTCACGCACACGCTCTGCATAGGTGCCGGTTGAAAGCCGATGCGGCGAACGGCTGTCCACGACGACAATCGCAATATCCGACCGCACCCACGGGATGTGCGCGATCGAGTTGTCACGACAATCAAGGAGAATGACGTGATCGGCGCGGGCGCAAAGGCTCGCCGTTTGATCCATGATGCCACAGGGAACCTTTGCGTAATTGTGCTCTGCAGCGCGACATGCGCTGGCGATTTCGCTTCGAATAAGTGAATGGCCGGCAATCTCCAAAGTGGCCAGCGCCACCGCCGCCTCCAATGCCGCGCTCGACGAAAGCCCAGCACCTTCCGGGATGTCGCTGTCGATGAGAATGTTCATTCCGATCGTGGGCAGTCCGAGTTGTTGCAGCGACGCGATCACACCTTGCACATAGCAGCCCCAGCCGGCCATGATTTCACCAATACGCTGGCTTTCAAATTCGACGCTGCCAGGCACCTGTGCGCTTTGAGCGATGATGCGAACGTCTCCCCGCCGTCCTGCGACCACCCACGTCGCAAGCGGAATCGCAAACGGCATCACCAGTCCGCCGTTGTAGTCCACGTGTTCGCCGATGAGGTTCACGCGCCCGGGTGCGCGTGCGATCACCTCCGGCTTGCTGCCCGGAAATCGGCGTCGATATTTATCGACCAGTGTCATCTCGTTGACCATATGGGCGCCTCGCCGGATAATCGCGATTGTACCGATCAGTCCTCTCAGCAGGTGGGTTCACATGGCCACGCCTCTGATCATCGACACCGACATGGGCATCGACGACGCCGTCGCCGTAGGGCTGGCGCTTTCCAGTGCCGCGCTCGATGTTCGCGCGGTCATCGGCGTCGGCGGGCGCGTGGGAGTCGATCAGGTCGCCACCAACATCGGCCGCGTGTTGACCGCCTTTGCCCCAGCGCGAATGCCGGCGATTGCTCGGGGGTTGCAGCCAAACGCATCGACACAAGCAGGCAAGTTCGCTCCAATTGGTCATGACGGATTGGGAGACTGCGCTCTTCCCGATGGACAGGTCGATGTCGAGAACGACTTCCTTGCTGTGTATCGCCGATGCCTCGAACAAGCCGGGGAGTGCGTGACGATTCTGTCTCTCGGCCCGTTGACAAATCTCGCCGCGCTCGTGAACGACGCCCCGGATTTGAAATCGAGGATTGCCCGCGTCGCCATCTCCGGCGGCACAGTGTGGGTCAAGGGCGACATTGCAGCGACCGAGTACAACTTCCATCGCGACCCGGCCTCCGCCGCCCGAGTGCTTTCCTCGGGCCTGCCGATCACGGTCGCGCCACTTGATATGACCACGTTCCTCGCGCTCGACGAGTCGCATGTCGCCCACCTGGCGGCCAGTGGTACGCGCATCGGACAGACCCTCGCTTCGCTCCTCCGCCCGGCACTCGCGACCGATAGTCCGCCAGGCGTCGGCAAGACGCACATCCACGACGCCGTTGCCGCCGCCGCGCTGCTTTGGCCAGACCACTTCATGCGCACGCGAATGCGACTCGACGTGCTCACGACTGGTCCTGAAGCGGGCCGCTGCAAGCCGCAACTCGGCGGCGACCCGGCGCAGCGCGTCGATCTCCTCACGGCCGTCAACGCCGTCGATCTGCTGGAGAACCTGCTAGAATCGCTCTGTCATGAAGCGTTCGTGGTTTGATGGCAGGGCAGTTCGTTGTTGACTCGTCAGCTTCGTATTACGGGTATGCACTGCGCCAGCTGTGTGGCATCGGTTGAGCGGGCATTGCGCGAGGTCGATGGCGTTAACAGTGCGTCCGTTCAGCTCTTGACGGAATCCGCCAGTGTTACGCTATCTGACGCCGATGTTCCGGCATCGCGACTGGTTGCCGCAGTTCGCGCTGCCGGCTATGAGGCCGAAGCGAGTGCGACCGGCGCAGAGATGCTCGAACGTCTGGCAAGCGACCGCGACGTCAAGGAGACACTGCGGCAGCATCGCCAAACGCTGATTCAGGCGCTCGGGCTCGCGCTGCCAATCCTCGCCG
Source organism: uncultured Planctomycetaceae bacterium (assembly GCA_964605185.1). Taxonomy (GTDB): domain Bacteria; phylum Planctomycetota; class Phycisphaerae; order UBA1845; family UTPLA1; genus JACRIM01. The sequence continues at coordinate 31,985 of CAZSBF010000037.1, read as the reverse complement.
TTGATCATTTTCGTCACGTGCTCTGGCCGCACACCCTTGCAAGCCAGACAACCGCGCTCATCCTTGAATTGGTCCTGCTCGTCATGCTGTTGCGAAGCCCGGCCGGCGGACCGATTCTCGCGGGAGGATTGCGGGCGGCGCTGCGACGCTCACCGAATATGGATACGCTGATCGGCATGGGTGTCATCGTCGCAACACTCAGCAGTGTGTTTGGAATGTTCATCGCCCGAGACGAGGCGTTCGTCCATATTCACGCGGCCGCCATGATCCTCGCATTCGTCAGTGTTGGTCGCTACCTCGAGGCGAAGGCGCGACTGGGCGCTTCATCGGCCATGACCGCGCTTGCCCGTCGTGCGCCGAAGACGGCGCGGGTGCGTCGAGGACAGGCGATAGAGAGTATTGCAGTCGACGATGTGGTAGTGGGTGATCTGGTTGTCGTCCCTCCCCAGAGCACGATTCCCGTCGATGGAGAGGTCGTGGATGGCCAGGCGGGTGTCGACGAAAGCCTGATGACCGGCGAATCATTGCCTGTCGTGAAATCCGTGGGTGATCGTGCGATGGCCGGCACGCTGGTAACCGAAGGAACGCTTACGGTTCGAGCCACAACGGTGGGCGCGCAATCCACGTTCGGCCGCATTGTCGAACTCGTGGCGAACGCACAGTCTGGTCAGACACGCATGCAGCGCCTCGCGGATCAAATCGCGGCGGTGTTCACGCCAATTGTTATTGCGATAGCCCTTGGCACGTTTGTGGCTTGGGTTGCGACGGGAGGGCGCGCGGAATTGGCGAACGGCCTGCGCGCCGCCATTGCCGTGCTGGTGGTAGCCTGCCCTTGCGCACTGGGGCTGGCGACTCCGGTGGTGACCGTTGTGGCAACAGGAATAGCGGCCATGCGCGGGATTCTCGTGCGCGATGGCGCCATGCTCGAAGCCATGGGGCGAATTGACACCGTCGTGTGGGACAAGACCGGAACGCTCACGACCGGGCACTTGTCGGTGCGATGGATTCGTCCGGTCAGCGCCATCAGCGAAACAGAGTTGATCGCTCTTGCCGCGAGCGCCGAACAATTCTCGTCGCACCCGATTGCACGCTCGTTAGAGGCACAGGCCCGGCGCAACGGTGCAGCGCTGGAAGTTCCGACGGCCTTTGAACTCATCCCGGGCGGCGGCGTATGCGCCACACTGGGTGGCGACGAAATACTCGTGGGCAGTGAGGCGTTCCTCGAATCGCGCGGGGTTGAGGTGGATCGCGCCCGGCGGGCCGAAGCGCCGACCGAAACTTGCACGATTGCGGCGGTGGCGCGCGGCGGAATCATTCAAGGCTACATCGGGCTGGCCGACACGATTCGGCCGTCGGCACATTCGGCGGTCGCGCGACTAACGTCGCGCGGCATTCACGTCGCGCTTCTCACGGGTGATTCGGAGCCGGTGGCGCGCGAGGTCGCCGAGTCCATTGGCATCGGCACGACGCTTGCGCGACAATCCCCGGCGGACAAGCTGCTCCAGATTCGCCGCCTTCGCGAAAAGGGTCGCCGGGTCGCGATGGTCGGCGACGGTGTGAACGATGCTGCCGCCCTTGCCGAGGCCGATGTGGGGATCGCCTTCGCGACCGGGGCCGATGTGGCCTGCGAATCAGCGGGCATCAACCTGATCGGTTCAACGCCGCACCTGGTGGCCGATGCCGTTGACCTTGCCCGAGTGAGCGTTCGCGTGATCCGGCAGAATCTGTTCTGGGCCTTCGTCTACAATGTAATTATGATTCCGGCAGCGGCGATGGGTCGGTTGCCCCCGGCGTGGGCCGCCGCGGCCATGATGGTGAGTTCGCTGACGGTGGTTTTGAACGCCCTTCGATTGAAACGCCATGGGGCTGGTTCCCAGCCTGCGTGAGATCAGTATGCACGCTTGGAGAATGCTACGATGAAGGTCTTCCGTGGTGTCGCATCGATCGACGACAGTCTGCGCGGCGGCGTGCTGACGGTCGGGAACTTCGACGGCGTACACCTTGGGCACCAGCGCATCCTCCGCACGGCTCATGCGCTCGCGAAAGTATCGAGCGCCGCGGTCGTTGCCATGACCTTCGAACCGCATCCGATTAACCTGCTGAAACCTGAGCGAGTGGTACCGCGGTTGACGCCATGGCAGGAGAAGCTGCACCAATTGGAGCGGGCGGGTGCCGACGCGGTCGTTCGCCTGGACACCGATTGGCCGCTCTTGTCGCTTGCGGCCGAGGATTTTGTCCGCGAAATCCTGATTAAGCGCATTCATCCGTCGTATATCGTCGAGGGGCCGAATTTCGGCTTCGGTCGCGGTCGCAAGGGCAATGTTGAGACGCTTCAAACGATGTCGCAGCGTGGTGGGTTTCAGGTGCGTGTGGTGGAGCCCTATCGCACGCACATTGGCGACGAGCAAGTTACGGTTTCGAGCACGCTCACGAGGCAGTACCTCGCTTCCGGACAGGACGATCGCGCTGCCGCGTGTCTGGGGCGCACGTATCGCCTCGTTGGCACGGTGATTCATGGTGCGGGGGATGGCCGAACACTTGGATACCCAACGATCAACCTCGACGTTGGCGAGCAGCTTGTTCCGGGAGAGGGAGTCTATGCCGGGTTCGCCGAGGTTGCGGGGTTGCGCCGCGCGGCCGCCATCAGCATTGGCCGTCGCCCGACGCTCGGCGGCGACGCACTCGTGGTCGAGGCCTTCGTGCTGGATGACGCGGGCGACTGGTATGCGGAAAGTGCGATTCTGGAACTAACGCACCGGCTGCGCGATCAGGTCAAATTTGCCGGTCGCGAAGCGTTAACAGAACAGATTACCCGAGATGTTGAGCGAGTTCGCGAGATCACATCGCAGGAGGCCTCATCGTGAAACATCCCACCCCTGTTGATCTCCCCGCGGCAATCGATCGCATTCGAACCGCGGGCCGCATTGTCATTACGACGCATGCCCGTGCCGATGGTGACGCGATCGGTAGTGTCGCGGCGATGCAGCGTGTATTGCAAATGCAAGGCAAGAAAGTTTGGGCTCTTTTGCATGAGCCGGTCAACGAACGTTACGCGTTTCTCGACCCGCACAAACTGCTTGCGACATGGAACGCGGAGGCGGTGGCGGCCGAACTTGCGGAAGCGGACCTGCTGTTGGTGCTTGACACCTGTTCCGCCGCACAAATCGAGCCGATCCGCGACGCCGTGAAGGCGGCCGCGATACAGTCCCTCGCAATCGACCATCACATCACGCGCGACGACATCGTGCGCGAGGTCTATGCCGACGAAACGGCCGCGGCCTGTGCCCAGATCATTGCGCACTTGTTCGACACCGCCGGTTGGGAAATCGATCCCGTGACGGCCGAATTGCTCTACGTCGGCCTTGCGACGGATACGGGCTGGTTTCGATTCTCCAACGCAGAGGCGGTCGCCTACAAGACCGCGTCGCGCCTCGTGGCCGCGGGGGCAAAGCCCAATGAGCTGTACGAGCGGTTGTATCTGAATGAGCCGGTGCCACGGGCAAGGCTTGTGGGCGCCGTCATGTCATCGTTTGAACTTCTTGCCGGCGGAAAGCTGGCCATGGTCCGCCTTCCGCGCGACGTGTTGAATCGTTGCAGCGCGACGCAGCAAATGACGGAGGAACTTATTAACGAACCGCAACGCGTCGGAAGTGTGGTGGCCTGTGTGCTGCTGACAGAGCCGCCCGACGATGGTCCGATCCGAGTCAGTTTTCGCAGCAAACGCGGCGTTGATGTCGCGGCCGTTGCATCGACCTTTGGCGGCGGCGGCCACGCCCGTGCGGCCGGCGCGAAGGTGAGCGGCACGATTGACGACGTCGCCAAGCGCGTTGCCGAAGCGATGATCACGGCCATGGCGGAGCAGGGGCATGAGTGAGTCGATGCGCCAGGTCTTTGCTGGTGGTTTCTTGCCGCGGCTTCCGTTGGGCGTTCGTGTATTGTTGACGACATTTATTGTGCTGATCGGAAGCGGATACGTCGTTGCGTTCCTGAATATACAGGAGCGGCATGGCATGGCAGACGGCAAACCGGGCATGTCGATCGACGACATTCGTGCTGTGTTTGGCGGATATAAGAAGACCGCCACTGCAGCGGCGTCGTCGCGAATGTTGACGATGATTCGTGGCGAAATGAGGCAGTATTTTTCATCGGACCTCGACTTTGCCGCGTTGGAGTCGTGGCTGGCATCCGGGTCAAAGCGCGAGGCATTTGATCAAGGCGAGGGCAAGCGAACGCCGCGAAAGATCATCGTGCGTGATTGCCTGCGGTGTCACGGCCAAAGCACCGGCACCGCCATCTCGAAGGAATCCCCCTTCGGACCGGATGAATTCGAAGTCGACTATGACAAAGTCGCACTCCTGGCAGGATCCGCCCCAGCGACGGGCGGCGAACTGGCCGCAGTTCCCCCGCAATACACCGCTGCCCGCCTAATTCTCTTCAGCCATCAGCACATGCTCGCCATTCCGATCTTCACGCTTCTGGTCGGTCTTGCGTTTTCACTCATTCGATTCAGACCGGCGTGGCTCAAGGGCCTGCTCATTCCGCTGCCGATGCTGACGCTGATTTTCGACTTCGGCGGCTGGTGGCTGGCGCGAGTTTCGGGGCTGGGAGCGGTTTTCATCCTTGCCGCGGGGGGAGTGTTCGGCCTGGCCTTCGGAGTGCAGATCGTGGCGACGGTGTTCGATCTGTGGCGACCGTTGGGGGAGCAGGAGAATCCCCGATAGCTCGCAGGAAGCTTGGATTCACTCCTGTTCGTTGTATAATCTTGCGTAGAGTATGAACACTGCCCCGCCCCCTCAACGTGAACGACTTTTTGAGAGCCTTCAACAGCTTCGGGCCAACGTGGAGTCCGTCTTCATCGGCAAGCCGGAAGCCGTAAGCCAGTTGCTCATCGGGTTGCTGGCGCGCGGGCATGTGTTGATCGAAGATGTCCCGGGTGTGGGTAAGACTGTCCTTGCTCGTGCGGTGGCCAAGAGCATCGATTGCCGATTCTCGCGCGTGCAGCTTACGCCCGACCTGCTCCCGTCCGACATCCTTGGTATCAGCGTTTATAACGACAAGTCCGGGATGTTCGATTTCAAACGCGGACCGATCTTTGCAAACATCGTGCTGGCCGACGAGATCAACCGAACCACGCCACGCACGCAGTCGGCGTTGCTTGAGGCGATGAACGAATCGCAGGTCAGTGTTGATGGACAGGCCGTGCGACTCGAACAGCCGTTCATGGTGTTGGCCACGCAGAATCCGTTTGAATTTGAGGGAACCTATTTCCTGCCGGAAAATCAGCTCGATCGCTTCGTACTGCGGATTCATATTGGCTATCCGTCGCGCGAGGATGAGAAGTTGATCCTGCGCCAGCAGCCCGGCCGCGAGCCGCTGGACGCGCTTCAGCCGGTGATGTCGGCTAAGGAAGTGCTGGCCTTGCAGGACATAACTGATCAGGTGCGTGTGGATGACGCCCTCGTGGATTACATGCAGGACGTCGTAGAGGCCACTCGCCGGCATGATCTGTTCGAAGTCGGTGTATCGCCGCGAGGGGCTTTGGCGCTCATGCGGGCGGCGCGGGCCTCGGCCTTGCTGCAGGGTCGTGATTATTGCGTGCCCGACGATTTCAAATTGCTCGCGCCGGCAGTGTGTGCCCATCGCGTGGTAAGTAAGTCCTACCTGCGCGACGGACGGGCATCCTCCAACGATCAGATCATCCGTGACATTCTTGAGAAGATTCCCGTGCCGACGTGATGAGTCGCGCGACGCCTCGCGCTCGCAACGGGGGAATGGACGGCCCGCGCCATGAGACGATTTCTGCGATGGTTGCTGATCCAGCGACTGGGCGCGTTGCAATCGGCCTCACTTTCTCTTCGCGGCGCGTTTTTCCTCTTTGGCACGACGCTCATCGGACTCGCCTCCATTGATGCCGGTATCAATCTCCTCCTCATGGTGTTCGGCCTCTGCCTCGGCGCTGTGTTGTTATCCGGCTTCGTGGGGTGGCGGCCTCTTCGGCGCGTTCATGTGCAACGGGTCGCGCCCGACGGCGTAACCGCCGGTCAGCCCTTCGAGATTCGGTATTCGATTCGTAATCATTCGCGGTGGGGCGCGGTGCGAAATCTGCATCTATCCGATGCGGTTGAACGAGGCGCGGTGCTGAACGCGCCGGAGGCGTATGTGCCGGTGTTGCGTGCCGGGGAGACGCTGATCGTCACGGTTCCATTGGCGGCGCGAAGCCGGGGCCGGGTAAAACTGAGCGGCGTCCGCTGCACCACCACGTTTCCGTTCGGCATTTTCGCCAAGTCCGTTACCATTCGAGTCGAGCACGAGATCGTGGTCTTCCCGAAACTCTGCCGATTGCTCGGTGATATTCGGCCGCCGACTCGGGCCGCCGACACAGCGCACACCGGCGGCGTGCCGGCCGCCGTGAAGGGCGACGAGGAGTTCTACGGCGTGCGCGAGTATCGCGCCGGTGACAACCCACGACGCATCCATTGGCGACAAAGTGCCCGCACCGGGCAACTCATGGTCCGCGAGATGACCAAGACACGCGACCACAAGTATTGGTGCGTGCTCAGCACGCGGATCAACCCGAAGGACCCGCTGGATTCGCAGCGGCTGGAATCCGCGATCTCAGCGGCGGCGACCGCGGTGTGCGATGCCCTCGAAAAAGGAATTCGCGTCGGCCTCATATGTGACGGAGAGCCGTTGGTCGTGCTGCCGCCGGGTGGTGGGCGGGCCCACCGGCCTCGTCTGTTACGTGAGCTGGCGCTGCGTGCGCGGAATACTAACGACGATCTGGCGCCGCACATCGATCGATTGACCTGGCCGAATCGATGGCGCGGCGGTTGCCTTCTGTTCGCCCCGCGCGAGACGGAAGATGTACGCGCAGCCTCCAGGGCGCTTCAGCGCGCAATTGGCCCCACCACGATTTGTCTGCCGGGCACTCCGGCGTTTGAGAGTCTTTTCATGCAGGCTGAGTGGGTGCCGACGCGTACGCCGATGCGCCGTGAGCGGGCGGAGGCGCTGCTATGACGCTCACCTCGCGCCGCCTGCAACTGGGGATCATTCTGCTGACCCTCGTCAACATGTTTCCGGCCATCGAGGCCGCCGACTCATGGCATTTGCTTGTCGTTGCATTTGTGTGCGCGGTTTTGGCCCTTGTCTTGCGACGATCCGATGGTGGCAGCCGGATGCCTTCTTCGGTGGTCCTACTCGGCGTACTGGCGTCGGTGTGCATTACCGGTTACGAGATGTTGCAGCAGGAGACGATTTACATTGTTGATCTCTCGCACTTCATCATTCTATTGGCCTGTTGCAAGTTCTTCGAACTCCAAACGCATCGCGACATCGGGCTGGTATTGTTGATCTGCTATCTCCTCCTGATCATTGGCGCATTCGTCAGTGCCAGTCCTTCCTTCGGCTTTGCGTTGTTTCTGGATGCGACGTATGGCGTTATGTGGTACATGCGATTTCAGGTGGATCGCGAGGCCTACGCCGTACAGGTGCGCCAACACCGGGCCCTGGAGCATGTTCGATCGTCGGCGACCGGTCGAGCTGACGTAGCCGGAGGCGCGCCCGGCGTATCTGCATGGCGGCCGGCGATCTCCATGGCGCTTGTCATGGCGGTAATTGCGACGGTGACGTTTGTCTCCGTGCCGCGCGGATGGGGGCGCGGAATATTCGGACGAATTCAAAACGTCGTGCCGGTTGCCGTCACGGCCTTCTCTGAAGACATGACGCTTCGCGATGCCCGGATTATTGAGGACCCGTCGCTGGTGATGCGGGCGAGATTCCTAAAGAACGGTGCGCTGTTCGGCGGCGACGACTTTCAGCCGTACCTGCGCGGTGCGACGCACGACAAGTATCGCGACGGACGGTGGCGACGAACGCGAAACTTCCTTATCAGCGAAGTGGCGACTCGTCGCGACGATGTGCTACGGGTATTGCCCGACGTGCCCGTACCGGTCCGCGGTGATCGGGTGGTCGAGGCCGACATCTGGCTGGAAGCGATCACACAGGGCGCGCTTTTCTCGATGTACCCGCCGGTGAGTGTGGCATCGAAGGACCTTCGCGGCATTCAGCAACGGCCGACCGACTTGACGATTTATACCGAGGACACAACGCGCCGCGCCGTGTCCTATCGGGTCACGTCGATGCTGCCGGGGCGACACGAGTTCACCCGTATTCCGGATGCACCACCGGCACTGCGCGATTGGTCGGGCGGGTTTTCACGGATTCACCCGGCGATCAAACAATTCTCGCGAGAGTTCTTCAATGCTGCGGGCGACTTTCGCGAGCCGTCGCAGCATCGGGCGATTACCGATGCGGTGTGCGAGTACTTGAGGAGCGGGGAATACGCCTATTCGCTTGACCGCGGCTTCACGCCCGATGATGCGGATCGCATGAAGGACTTTATCTTTGATAACCGAAAGGGACACTGCGAGTACTTCGCCACGGCGATGGCGCTGATGTTGCAGTCGATGGACATTCCAGCGCGGGCGGTGAATGGTTATTACGGAGGAGAGTTCAACCCCGTCGGTGGTTACTATCAATTCCGTGCGAAGGATGCTCACGCGTGGGTGGAAGTGTTCCTTCCGCCGTCGGGCTGGGTGACGTACGACCCGAGTCCGCCCTCGCCCGGGAGAGAGGCCGAGCGGAACGACGACTTCTACGCGAAGTTTCACCGGCTGTCGGACTATGCCCGATTCAAATGGGCAACCTCCGTGGTGACGTTCGATACGTCAAGCCGGGAGGAATTGCTTTCGAGCCTCGAAGGGTGGATACGCGTCTTGACGGAGCTGCGTCACCGACCGGGGTCGCTTCTCGAAAGTGTGATGGCACTCTTGTGGGGTCCGGAGATGATCCCGATCTGGCAGCGCGTTTGTTATTGGTTCCTGCTGATCCTGTTCATATTGGTCATCGTGCTGGTCCTAAGAGTTCTCTGGATCGGGTCGCTGGTTCTGCGGGAGTATTTGCCGGGGCGGTCGCGGACGGGGCGCGGGTTTGTTCGGCGGCCGGAGGCAAAGTTCTACGATCGCCTGCTCCTGCTCTTGGCAAGTCGCGGCCACATCAAGCCGAGCCATTTGACCCCGCGCGAATTCGCCGATGAGCTGGCTACTGAGCATGCCGATTTCGCGGATATGCCGTTGTTCACCGAATGGTACTATCGAGCGCAATACGCAGGGGAATCGCTGACCGCCGTCGAATGGCAGCGCGTCAAGGCAACGCTGGCGCGGCTTCGCGAAGACACGGCATTTGGCGAGAATTAGGCCGCTTGTCCGCACCCGATGATCTTTGCATAATGCCGTTTCAGACAAGGATGTTCACCCCGGGGATCACGGATGGCTGCAAAAACCAAATCACGTTCACGCAAAGCCCCGGCCGCCGACAAGATTGTCGGATTGGCCGAATCGGTTGTCGTTCATGCGGGCAAAAAGAAAGACCCGGCCGTCGAGATTCCGCTGCGTGCACTCTCCAACGCCAAATACAACAAGGACCGGCGCATCATCGAGATGGGCTCCAAGAGCCAGAACCGCAACTTCTTCAACCTCAGCACTGCCAAGAGTTTCATGCAAACGTTGCTGATCGCGAGCGGTTGCAAGAAACTCATTGATGATGAGAAAACAGTCAGCATCCGCGGTTTGTACTACCTGCTGAAGCACACAATCCCCGGCACCAGTGAAAAAACCTTTAACGATCAGAGTGAAAGCGACCCGATCATCGAGGATCTGGAAGTCGCCATTGGATCGCTTCGGGAGGAATTGCATGTCTTCGCGGATAATCGCGGAAGCATCGCCGGGAACCTGACGGTGACCTCGCGCGGGGACGAGATCGACCTTCGCCGAATGGGCGCAGGCGGCTACTCAATCCCGAGCATCGTGGAGCCGGACGTCTTCACCTTTCGAAAATGCGATGCCAAGTTCATCCTGCACGTCGAAAAGGGAACCGTCTGGTCGCGCTTCAACGAGGATAAGTTCTGGAAGAAGCACAACTGCATATTGATCCACGGCGGCGGCCAGCCGCCTCGGGGTGTGCGGCGGTTGCTCTATCGAATGCACAATGAGCTGAAGCTGCCGGTCTTTTGCCTGCTCGATAACGACCCGTGGGGGTTCTACATCTACAGCGTCATCAAGCAGGGGTCGATCAACCTGGCCTTTGAGTCGAACCGCATGGCGATACCGGACGCAAAATTCATCGGCGTGCGCAGCAAGGATTTCGAGGAGTTCGGCCTGTCGGACGACGTGAAGATCGCGGTCGATGACAAGGACATCAAGCGGGCCAATCAGATTCTCGAATACCCGTGGTTCAAGGGCAAGAAGGAGTGGGAGAAAGAGGTCGCGCTTATGCTTCGCCACGGCTTCAAGATGGAAGTGGAAAGCCTGTTGACCAAGAGCATCAGCTTCGTAACGGAGACCTACGTGCCACAGCGATTGAAGCAGCGATCGTGGTGGCTGGACTGAGGCCCTTGAAGCGTCTTGAGCGATTCGCCCGCCGCTGCTATTATCGACGACCGTACGGGGCGTAGCTCAGCCTGGTCTAGAGCGTCTGCATGGGGTGCAGAAGGTCGCTAGTTCGAATCTAGTCGCCCCGAGTGTTTGTAAATCCTGCCGAACGCTGGAATTAAGCGTACCTGCCTGTGTCGGGCAGCGCGGCTCACAAGACTCCTCAAAGGGGTATATACCCCTTTGGCGTCTCGGAGCCTCCGCCATGCCCGCATTAGCCAGCAAAATCCCATCCTATCGTCTGCATCGACCGTCCGGCCTTGGCATCGTCTGCCTCGATGGCAAGCGAATCTACCTTGGCAAATGGAACAGCAAGGAGAGTCGAGAAAAGTACCGTCGCGTTGTGGCCGAATGGTTGGCCAACGGCAGACGATCTCACGGCAACCAGCCTCATGAGTCGATCGCCGTCGTCGAACTCATCGATCGGTACCTTCAATTCGCGAAGACTTACTATCAAAGAGACGGGCAGCCAACCAAGGAAGTTCTGTGCATCAAAGATGCCCTCAGGCCCCTGTTCTCTCTTTATGGCAGGACCCCGGCCATTGAATTCGGCCCGCTCTCCCTGAAAGCGGTTCGCGGGTCCATGATTGAGTCGGGGTGGGCACGAAACACCATTAATGACCGTGTGTTTCGGATCAAGCGAATGTTTCGGTGGGCGACTGAGAATGAGTTACTCCCGCCGAGCGTGTTGCACGGGTTACAAGCCGTGCCTGGGCTCAAGCGGGGTCGATCCACTGCACGTGAGACCGAACCGGTCAAACCGGTTTCCGAGCACTTGATTCAGGCAGTTCAACCCCACGTCTCCGCGGAAGTGTGGGCCATGATCCAACTGCAAGTGCTAACCGCCATGCGACCCGGAGAGGTTGTACTTATGCGGGGCTGTGATTTGGATACAACCGGTAAGGTGTGGATCTACTCACTGAAGCGGCACAAGACCGAGCACCATGGATATGACCGGAGGATCTACCTCGGTCCACGGGCTCAGACGATTGTAAAACCGTTCCTTCAGTCAGACTTGGCCGCATACCTATTCTGTCCGGCCAACGCCGTAAAGGCTTTCAAGCAAGAACGACACTCCCGAAGAAAAACGCCGCTATCTTGCGGAAACCGACCTGGTTCGACTCACAACCCCAATCCAACACGTCCCCCCAGAGAATCCTACTCCGTTGACAGCTAGCCGAAACTGGGGCTATGGCCCTAGCGGTGGGTTGGGATTGGTCCTGTTGATTGTGGTCATCCTGCTGTTCACCGGACGAATCTGATCCTAAATGTGAGATTCGCTTGCGACAAGTAACGACATGAAGTCATTTGCATCACGCGTCGAACGTGATGCGCGAAGGAAAATACACATGCGTAGATTTGCAACCGCGATGGTTCTCAGTATGTCGACCTTTCTGGTGGCCGGCTGTGGAATCGTGATTACGGGCGACGACATAGCCGCGCTTTTGGCGGATGCAATAGGCTTGATTCAGACGCGGCCGCAGGAATTGCCGCCAGTGCTCATCGATCAGGGCGACTCCATTCTCATCGATGCCAGCGTGACGATCATCGTCAACCCTGCGGTGGACATTGTCCCGGCCGAGCTGCCCAACGTAACCGTGCTTGGCTTTGAGAATGACACCGATTGGGACATATACGTTAAGTACTTCGCCGACGGCGAGCTGCAGGGCATCTACGTCTACCAGGGCGAAGTGCTTCTCCTCGAATACCCCTGCCTGGATGTGATCGAGTTAATCAGCGAGGACGATATCGATCCCGCGACCGGCGAGCTGGTCGATTCCTTTGACCTGATCGGCGATGACTTTTTCAATCCCGAAGATTTTTTCTGCGGTGATGCAGTCATACTCAATTTCAACCCGGTGTCGGCGCTCCCGGAAGTGGAGATCGTCGATCTTTCGCAGTGAGCAGTTGCCGCGCCATGATGCGAACCCGTGGCTCGCAGACATAAAAGGAGCGTTCAGATGGACAAGCAATCACTCTTAATCATCGGGGTCATACTGGCCGTCATCGGTGCGTCCGCGCTTGGCTGGCAAACCATCAGCGTTACGACGCGCGAAACAATCGTGGATGTCGGGCCGGTCAAAGTAATGGCAGACCGAACGAGGGATATCCCGATTCTGCTGATCGTCGGCGGAGCGGCGGTAGTCGCCGGTGCCGGGTTGATCGTGTCAGGCGTTCGTAAGGCGTAAATCATGAAGGAGCAGCGGAACGGGCGCGGGCCTGTTTGACATGTTGTGTCCTCAAAGTTTTCTTTGCCGCACGACGATAAGTGCGGGGAATTTGGAGTTATGTCATGAGAAAAGAACTAACTGCGGTGGCGTTGGCCTGCACGTTGAGCACGCTCGCCTTCGGGTGTAGCCGAATGTTCAAGGAAGGCATGGGGACACAAGGGGCTTCAGGAAAGGTGAGTGACCCCCAAACGTCCCTGGCTCTTTCGAACTATAAGGGAATGACCATCAATGAACTCACCATCGCAAATGGCGTCACCGTGCCGAGCGGAATGTCCTCGATGATTCGAAACGACATGCTGGCAATTGCCGACAAGCGAGGGCTTGAGCGCCTGGGAAATCCGGGACTGACGCTGTCAGGCGAGATCGTTCACTACGAAACGGACAATAAGCTGGATGCAGTGGTGAGTCCTTTCCAGGAAGTCATCGTTCGCACCCGGCTTACGGACTCGCGCAGTGGAGATATCGTTCAGGAAACGAATCTCACCGGCCGCGCAAAGGCCTCCTCGTCAAGCGGTGATAAGAGTCTCTCCGCCGCGGTTGGCAAGGCGCTAAACACGTGGCTGAAGAATGGCGGCGTCGCAAGTAATGGTGAGAAAGACGACGAATAACGAAATCGGTCACTGAATACATGCATCCCCAGGGGTTTGACACGCCGCGTTCAATGTAGGACGCGGCGCTTCGGCCCTGTTTTGCCGACCCGGCCCACTTCTACTATAATCCGCGTCGTCTCGTGCCGACCGGATTTACGCTTCTTGGACACGATCAAACTGCTCATTCTCGATGTCGACGGCGTGCTGACCGATGGCGGCCTGTCTTATTCCGCTGACGGCAACGCAACAAAGGAATTCTTCGTGCAGGATGGCGGCGCGATGCGACTTTAGCAGCGCATGGGCGGCACGATCGCCATTCTGAGCGGCCGAAAGTCGCCCCGAGTTTTCAACTCACCTGCCAGTAATGACTTACGCCAATCTCATGGTGTAAGTCTCTTTCGGGCAAAGGCAATAGCGCCACCCAAATGCCATCGCTTTGCAACCCTTTCACCCAGTGGGTGAAGCAATTTGGCACGCAGGATTGCCTTGTAACCGGTCGCCGGCCACACGACATGAGGTGGTCCTCAGGATCAACGCGACACCCATCTTTTGCGGGTCGTCCGAGACAAAGAAGTACGGGGAGTTGATCTTTCGTGCATAGTGCCGGAGCAGTTCGGCGATGCGCCGGCCCTGACGCGTCGGAAAAACGGTCTCGGTGAAATCGAACGTGATGGACTCCGGCAGATCGTCCTCACTCAAGAGGTCAAGTCGATTGAGAAAATCCTGAACATCCCGGCGGTCGATCGAGTGGTGCAACGGTTTCACGTACAGTTGCCCCGAGTCCGAGATGAAAAAGTACCAAAGGTCGAGGAACCTTCGGACGTCTTCCAGCGATTCTTTCCGGCGCCACCCCTTTCGCCATCTTCCATTCCATTGTTGCATGGCATCCTTTTGCTTTTAAACGTGTGCGATGCAACATCGGGCTCAGTTATTCCAACGAGATCGATTGTTGCTGCGTGCCGCGCGAGCGGGGAAGCGAGAGGTTACCACTTCAACGCGAATCCGGCCGTCATCCACTTGCTTGACTCGACTGCATGAACCACGACCGTCTGGCCGGTCTTGATTTCACCGGATCGCACCATCTGGTCGAGGTGCACGAGCGTCGCGGCGCCGCCGACATAGCCGATGCGGGCACAGCGGAACTGGATGTTTTCGCGGGTGACGCCAAGCTTATCGACGAACTTCGGAATGTGATCCTCATAGAGCTTCGCCGACGGAATGGAGACCACGTAGTGATCCACCGAGTTCGACGGGAGGCCGATCTTGCTGGTGAATCGGACCAGGCCTTCAAGCAGGAGCGGCGCGGCCGAATCATTCACCGCGTTGAAGTCCTGCCAGAGATGATGGCGTCCGGCATCGTAGAGTTCAGGAATCTGGCAGGTGCGGTCCAGGAGGTCCGCCGCGGCGCCACCGGCCTTCATGCCGGCCGGCCGATTGCCGCCGACGGATTCAACAAAGGTGTCGATGATGCGACGGCTGCAGTTCGGATCGTCGGATGCCTTCAGCACCAGAGCACCGGCACCATCCGCCAGAATCCATCGAAGCGCGGCGTTCACCTTGTCCATTTTCGACTGGTTGAAGTAGCAGCTTCTGAGGTAGACTGAAGAGAGCTGGCTGTAGCAGATCAAGGCGGTGCGATACCGTCCGCGAGCGAGTGCGTCATAGGCGACCTGCACGGCCTTGCCCATGCCCGAGCAGTTGGAGTGAATCTCCATTTCGGCGCAGGCGGCGATGCCGAGCCGTTCCTGGAGGAGCGCACTCGTGGGCGGCGTACTCTGGTCATAGGAGGGGCAGGCCATGATCACGAGATCGATCTCGGTGGCAGCCATGCCCGCCATGTCGAGTGCGTTTCGCGCGGCGACTTCGGAGAGTGCGGCGAAGCTGTGGGTCATATTTCCGGTTTCGGGGTCCACGGCATAGTGCCGCGCCTCGATCCCGCTTCGTTCGAGCATGCGCGGTCCCATCGCGTCGACAAAGCTCCGCACCTTGGGCGGGGCGTCGGTCAGCCGACCGAGGACATCCTCGAGGCGATCATTGGTAATGGGTTTGCCCGGAAGAAAGCTTCCGGTTCCGGCGACATGTACTGAAAATGTTTTGGTCATCGCTAATCTCCATTGCCGTTTCATTCAGCAATAAACAGGGTCTACTGCCCGAGCCAACTAATCATCGCGAACCGCGAGGTGGAATCCGTAAGAGAGGAGAGGTGCACGGGGGAGAACGGGGAGAAGCACCTCACCCTCTCGGATAACGGATGTCACGGAAGGCATGCGGATTGCTGCCTTCGTTTCACTTCGCGATCGCCTCCAGCGTCTGGTTCGTTTCGTTTTTCACGTGGCCTAGACGCGGGCCGGCCTCGTGCATGTCTATCAATTCGATCGCCGGCAAGGAGAAACTCAACTTCACCGCCGATTGTTAAACATTCGGTCAAACAAGCACTCCCAGAGAGCCAGCGCCGGCGGCGTGTGCCGCCGGCGCTGGCATGGCAAAGGGAGGAGAGAGAGAGCAAAGTCACTCAGGGAGTGGGAAGGAAGGGAAACATCTCCCTGAGCTGATCGAGGTAGCTGCAACCGGCGACCTGAAAAGCCGCAAAGCCACTTGCCGCCAGCAACCACTTCTTCAATCGGGAATACTTCACCGTGAACTCCTTATGGGGCCCGACACGAGGTACCCGCGATTCCAGGAAACGTTCCCGGCGGGCGTCACGCCTTGTCGCGGGCATCGTTCGCTGCCCTTGGCCGCTAAGTAACGCGACGGGTGGGCCACAGCTCCGCAACCGTTTTTCGATTTTTTCTTGAATGTGGGGTTTGGGCGGTTTCGGCCCGGCAGGAGGGGGGTTTAGAAAGGCGTCCGAATCTCAGGGGCGGGCGTTCGCAAGGCCTCGAGAAAGCTCCACAGGCCGATACCAAGGGTGGCAAGGCAGGCAAAAATGCCGTATCCGGCATACCAGGCACTGTAGGTTGTGGTGATTGGAAAAACGCCTAAAAGGCTGAGGACAACGAGGGCGGACAGGATGCTCACCAATCCCCAACATGTGAGGACATACAGGCCAAGGCCAACCAGCCCGAATGCTAAAAGCGTCCATGCAGCGACCGGGCTGGATGCAGTCGGCGCATACATGAGTGATCCAAGAAACCACACGATCGCCAGCGCGGGCCATTTTCGCTTTCCGGTCAGCCAGGTTCCGATGACCAGCAGGAACAGCAAAGCAAGCCCCTGGTAGATCCCGCCCCTCAGTGATGTGAGAAGCCCCGCGACGGCAAATCGTCCGCCGACAAGATCATCAAGGCTCTGGTACATGCGAAGCTGGGGGCGCGAATTCCAGTTCATCCATACTGGCAGTCCACGATCCACAAAGAGCAGGATCGCCCAGAACGCGCCGACAACGCATCCGAACAAAATGTCGCGGGCGACGAATCGATCGCGAATTCGCCCATTGAGGAGCCGGCTCCAGCTCCCAAGCGTGCGGGGCCACAGTTGTCGGACATGAGACTCAATCGATACATAAAACAACGCGACGATCAACCCTTCGCACAATGCACTAATTGTGCCATTGGTGCAGTTTTCAACGAGGCCCTTGAAGCCGTCCGCGTTTTGGGTGGAGAGCAGATTTCCAATGAGCCGTAATGAGAATACAAATGCGCCGACGCGTAGTGAGCCGACGACGTCTCCGCCGGTGGAGATGTTTCTCCATGCCAACGGTAGCGAAACCGCGATAAGTGCGAGCAGCACGCTGCTTCGCACAATTCGAATTGCGACCCATCGCGCGGGTGTCGAGTAGAGCAAGCCTTGCGGGTCCTTGTCGGATTCACGCAAAACAGCAAAAAAGCACACGCGATTGCCGCACTTGGCTATTTCGATGCGAACACCGCCCTCTTCCCGGGTATCGGGATTGACGCGAAAGGCAAGGTGCTCCGTCGGATTGCCGTTCGGTGTCGTCAACGGCGGAACGGGCGTCAAATCTTTCGCGTCGAAGCCGGCGGTCCGCACAAGCGATTGCCAATCTGAGTTGATATTGGAAATGCCTCTGGATTCGCCGGCCTGAACCAGCAATGGGCGGCCCTGACCATCCAGAATGATTAGTGATGCCTGATTCGAATCCGACGAAAGTTGGAATGGCGTACGCGTCGGCATGATGAACGAAAGCACATCGCTGGCCGGAGACAATGACTTCGGTGCTCCGAGGCGAAATCGGAAGAGGACGTCTTCGCCACGGGGGAGCGCCAGGACTAATCTGCCGCCGTCCTCGGTCGCCACGAACGGGGATAAATCCACATCAGTCGCAGGGAAATAGCGTCCGTCTTCAATGTCATTGTCGGATTGCAAGCCCGCTGACGTCGCGACCTGGCGTGCCAATTCGGCCAGAACCTCCGGCGATTTGGCGCCGCCATGCGTTGTGATCGGATGCGTGTCATGGCCAATGAGCAAGGCAAGCCCGAAGAGCGCCAGCCCCACGATCCCGGTGATACAGATCTTCTTGCGATCGATGGGCCCGTGTGCCGCGGCGTTGGCAAGCATTTCACGCGTGGGAATTTGTCCTGCGTCGAGCGCGGCGGCCAGCAAGTCGCCGCCCGGCAGGCTGGCGGCAACGGTCAGTGCCGATTCGGGTCGTTCGGCCGGATCCTTGCGGAGGCAGGCCAGGATGACGGCTTCGACGTGTGGGTCGATGTCGGGCACGAGCGAAGAAGGCGCCTCTGGCTCGACAGTCCGATGAATCTGCAGGTAGTCGCCTCTGCTCTTTGCAGTGAATGCCGGCTTTCCGGTGAACATTTCATAGAGCACCAGGCCGAGCGAATAGATGTCGCTTCGTTCGTCCACTGCGATGCCCGCAATCTGCTCAGGTGCCATGTACCGGGGCGTGCCCGAGCGGATTTCGGCGCGATCGACCTGGCCGGCATAGACCGCCAGGCCAAAATCCGTGATCCGAACCCTGCCTTTGCCGTCGATCATGACGTTGGCAGGCTTCAGATCGCGATGAAGCACGCCATGAATGTGAGCGGCGGCCAAGGCGGCGCAAAGCTGGCGGGCAATGGCGATGGCACGCGGGCCGGTGATGCGTCCGACTCGTCGAAGAAGCGAGGACAGATCTTCACCGTCGACATACTCCATTGAGATGAAGGGTGCGCCGTCCACCTCCCCAAGGTCGTGGATTCGACAAACGCCCGGATGACTCACGGCGCGCGAGAGATTGACTTCGCGTTCGACGCGGCGGCGCCAGGTCGGGTCCAGAATGTGCAGGGGCGGCAGGAATTTCAACGCGATGGTCTTATGGAGCCGAAGATCTTCGGCGCGATACACCCGTCCCATTCCGCCTTCGCCGAGCAGCGAAACGATGCGATAACGTTCAGCGACCATGTCGCCGGTCTCAAAAGTCGGCGGCTCCGTGAGCATGGCGGCGAGTTCTTTGAGTTCGCCTTTGTTGGTGGGTGACACAGCCGGAGCGGCAACAGGCGCCGGGCGGTGATGCGCCAAGAGCCGTTCGACTTCCCGAATTGCTTCGTGGTCGCCAGCACAGGACTTTGAGATGTAAGAGGAGCGTTGCGGCGGCGGAAGCGAACAGGCTTCCAGAAAGATTTCCTTGATTCTCGCGTATTGTTCTGAGGTCACGTTGCGTTTTCCGAACTCATCTCGGCGCGAAGCCATGCCTTGGCGTGCGTCCAGTCTCCCTCGATGGTTCGTTTCGATACTTTGAGCACCGTGGAGATTTCCTCCATGGACAAGCCCGCGAATAATCGCAATTCCACCACACGCGCCTGCCGGCTGTCCAGCTTGGCGAGTTTCTCAAGCCCGTCGCGGAAGTCGATCAGGTCCGTGTCGAGGATTTCCAGCTCCGACACGACATGATCGAATGCGACGCGTCGCCAGTCCTTGCCGCGTTTCTCGCGCTTTCGGGTGCGGGCGTGATCGATCAGGATGCGGCGCATGGCCTCCGCGGAGACTGCGAAGAAATGAGTCTTGCCCTGCCAGTCCACGCGCGACTGATCGACCAGGCGCAGGTAGGCCTCGTGAACGAGTGCGGTGGGGTCGAGGGTGTGCCCTTTGCGCTCGCGACGAAGGTAATTGGCCGCGAGATTGCGCAGTTCATTGTAGACAATGGGGAGTAGCTGGGCCGCGACGAGAGAAGGGTCGGACGTGCCAAGACCGGCGAGGATTTCAGTTGCCGGGGAGGACTTTTCTGATGCCATGAATCCGCAGCGCGTGGACGGGGTTAATGTTCGTTCTGCTGCGGATTATCCGGGCGAATCTGTGGAATTACAAGTGACGCCCGATTGCTATAAGAACTCGATAGAGGTGAGATTTCCGACGTTCTGGGAGTGATCTCGAATGCCTGTGCATAGGCCGGGAGCGGGCTCGGAACCATCTGCGTGGTCCGAGCCCGCTCCACACCTGCGGTCTTAGGCGATCATTCTGTTTTGCTCAGTTCGGACCATCGCGGTCGCTCGCGGTTTGATGACAATGGACACGCCATCGAGCTTCGTCATGCGGGCTGTTCGAGAATCCGTGGCGTTCGATACTGATCCGGGAGCGACGCCCTTGCGGCCGACGGACGGGACGGCGTTGTCGATGGACTGAATGATTCTGCAATCGGCATTCATCGAATTGGCCAATGCGGTGATCAGTCGCTGAACGATCTGCCACAGGCTGTTCGGGGCGCTGACGCCGTCAAAGTAAAAGACCAGGACTTTGACGGGCTGATCGATGAATGTGCGGTGAATTCGCTTCAAGAGCGTGCAGAATTCCCGCAGGCTCAGTACGTCTTTGCGGGGCTGAACCCAGAGACCGCCGTTGCCTGTTGCGGCGATGTACCATCGGTCAATCAGCGTCATGCCGTCGTTCAGTTCTTTACGTGCATCTCGATCTGGGAACGGGATCATGGTCATCTCCTTTTGCCCCACGTTCAAACCACTGCGGACTCGACTTCTTTATGGGATCGCGTCGCGGAATCGACAGCGAAGCCCCATCGGACCGGGCATGTGGGACGGTCAAAGGTAGACGCGATAAATGCCGGGTCCGCCCGCAACGGAGTTTTGATCGAGAATCCTTGCGTTTCCACGGTGTTTTGTAAGTAACGCGGCTTTGCATTGGCACCCCGTGTATCCGGAAAGGTTGATCAGACTCAGTGGCGGCGATAAGGTTGCGTTCGCCGCCTGGGTCCTGCGAACTTTCGTCAAACATGGTGCACAGTTGCAACGCTCATGGCATACGCGCAGCAGCCTGTCGAATCGAAAGAGGTAAATCAAAATGACGCTCTTACGCAGAGTAGATGGAAGTCGGACCCTCGTTGCCGTTGGGTTTGCATTGGTGTGTGGCTGCTCGCAGCAATTGATGCCGACGCCCAATCTCATCGTTCAATCAAAGGAGGACCCGTTCGCCGCCGTTCCCGCTGCGCTTCAGACAAGCGATGTCGACGTCCTGTTTGTCACCGATCGTGCGTCAACGCTGAATAAGAAGAACCAGCCCGAGTTTGGATACGAGCGTTCGCGATCATTGTCCTTCGGCTCGCTGAAGGTCGGAATCGGCAACAACCTGACATGGACTGATTTGGTTCGCGAAAGCCGGACACATTCGCGCCGAAAGGCACTCCCATTGTCGCATAAGGAAATCACGATCGTCGGCAAGTTTCCCGAAACACCCCCGAAGCGCTCAGTGGTCGATGGCGTCATAAAGGAAGATCCGGCATACAAGACGTCGTTTGAGGAGTCTCGTGCTTCGTTTGCCCAGGAAGTTGCCCGCCGCATCGCCCTGAATCCCTCGCGTAAGGAAGCCTACATTTTCGTTCACGGCTTCAACAATTCGCTGGACGACGCGGCGTTTGTCATCGCGGACTTGTGGCACTTCATGGGGCGCGGCGGAGTACCGATCGCCTACAGTTGGCCGGCGGGGCTGAATTATGCCTATGACCGCGAATCCGGAGAGTACACGGTTTTTCACCTCAAACAGTTTCTTCGCGTCCTCGCGTCCTGTCCGGACTTGACCAAGGTCCACATCATTGCCCACAGTCGCGGTACCGATGTTACGATGTCGGCGCTGCGCGAACTGAATATTGAATATGCCGCCGCCGGCAAATCGGCTCGCTCAGAACTCAAGCTTGGAAACTTAATTCTCGCCGCGGCAGATCTCGACCTGGATGTGACGACACAGCGAATCGGGGCGGAGGGTGTGTTCTTCGTTCCCGAGCGCATGACGATTTATGTGTCACAGGCCGACAAGGCATTGAGTGCGGCGATGTGGCTTTTTAAGAGCCGGGCCCGAGTCGGCGACTCAAGCGCAAAGGACCTGAGCGAAGGGCAACGACAGGCCCTCCTCGAATACAGCCGCCTTCAGGTCATTAACGCACGAGTGTCCGCAGGGGCAATCGGGCATGACTATTTTCATTCCAACCCGGCGGTTAGTTCAGACATCATTCGAATTTTTCGCGACAACAGCGACCCCGGCCCGGAGCACGGGCGGCCGATGAAGCGAGCCTCAGACGGCTTCTGGGAGATTCGAGACGATTACATGGTGGCCGGGCACTGATAGCGCCATTGAACAGGGAGAAAAACCTTGGACGTGCCGCAACCTGAATTGGTTCCCTCTTCAACGGCGTCCCGCGGTCTGTTTCGGCGTTTGCTGCACGGACTATTGCTGATTCTGTGCAGCGTCCTGATCGTGGGAATGACCGGGTGGATGGCGCTGGCCATTAGTTATTCCGATTTGCATTCAACCCCGCCGCGGTCTTTTCTGGGCGGAGTCATTTCGTTGGCGTCGTTTGCGGGCGTTATCGTTTTTCGAAAGCGCCGCGTCAGTCTGCTCGCGTTTGCATTCGTATTCGCCTGTGTGCTCGTCTGGTTTCTTCGGCTGCATCCATCCAATGATCGCGACTGGGCTCCTGAGGTGGCCGTGCTGCCATATGCGGAAATCAACGGCGATCGCATTCATCTGCATAACATCCGCAATTTTGTGTATCGATCGGAAACGGACTTTACGCCTGCGTACGAAGACCGCACATTTGATCTGTCCCACCTGCGGTCAATCGATTTGATTCTCTCCTATTGGGCCGGGCCTGCCATTGCCCATGCACTTCTTAGTTTTGGATTTGACGACGGGCAGCAGGTGGCCATCTCCATTGAGACGAGAAAGGAAAAGAGCGAATCGTACTCAACGGTCGAGGGCTTCTTTCGACAATACGAACTGATCTATGTTGTGGCCGATGAGCGCGACCTCATTCGATTGCGGACGAATTATCGAAATGAAGAGGTATTCCTCTATCGACTTCCGGCGCCGCCGGAAAAGGCACGCGCGGTCTTCCTGGATTACCTCCGCGTGATCAATGCGTTGAAGGACCATCCGCAGTTCTATAACGCGCTCACGGAAAATTGCACGACAAGCCTCTTTGGCCATTTGCGATGCGCCCCGCCGATTCCGCCGTTTACGCTCGGCGTCTTGTTGAGCGGTTACTCGGCGCGATATGGCTATGAACGCGGCGGGCTGAACTACGGCGTCTCCTCATTCGACGAACTGCAGCAGCGCAGCCGCATCAACGATCTCGCGAAGCCGGCCGATACCGATCCCGAGTTCTCCAAACGGATTCGCGCCAAGTTAATAATTCCAATTCAGCCGACAGCGGGCGGTGCGACGAGCGCGAATTGACATTGGCGGTACATGGCAGTACCGTTTGAATGATACATTCACCTTGTGCCCTGACACGTAGCGCAATCGAACAAACGAGCGGGCTCATTTCGTTGTTCGTGGCCCTCCAACGGCGCATCATGAGATCATCAACGATTGTTCTCGTCGCGTTTGTTGCCGTGGGGCTCCCTTGGTCATCTACCGACGCCCAGCCCGGCACTCCTTTGGACAAATCGGGCGCAACCCACACGAAGCCGACCAAGCCCTGGCCGGACGGCATGGTCTGGATCCCCGGCGGCGAGTTCACCATGGGAACAGACGATGCGCATTCAATGCCCAATGAGCGGCCGGCGCATCGTGTCCGCCTCGACGGATTCTGGTTGGACACGACCGCGGTCACAAATGCGCAATTCCGCGCGTTTGTGAAGGCAACCGGTTATATCACAACGGCGGAGAAACCGGTCGACTGGGAGGAACTGAAGAAACAAGTTCCGCCGGGCACGCCGAAGCCGGCGGACGAAATGTTGAAACCCGGTTCGTTGGTGTTCACGCCCCCGGATCAACCGGTCAACTTGCGTGACATGGCGGGCTGGTGGACGTGGACCATCGGTGCGAACTGGCAGCATCCACAAGGCCCTGCAAGTTCAATCGACGGCAAAGACGAGTACCCCGTTTGTCAGGTCGGATGGGACGACGCCGTTGCCTATGCGAAGTGGGCGGGCAAACGACTACCGACCGAAGCCGAATGGGAGTTCGCCGCCCACGGAAGCGCAACGGCCAACACGCGGTATGGATGGGGCGATGAATTCCGCCCGGGCGGGAAGTTCATGGCGAACACCTTCACCGGCGTGTTTCCGCATAAGAACACAGCCGAGGATGGCTTCGCCCGCGCCGCGCCCGTGAAGTCGTTCCCCCCCAATGGATACGGGCTTTACGACATGGGCGGCAACGTATGGAACTGGACCGCCGATCTCTACCGGGCAGACACCCATGCGACGGCCAAAGCCGACGGCGTTTGTTTCAATCCCACAGGACCGCGATCCGCGATGAATCCGGTTCGCGATGTACCGACCTGCGTTGAGCGCGTCATCAAGGGCGGCTCCTTTCTCTGCCATCCAAGTTATTGCGAGAGCTATCGACCGACCGCGCGCCGCGGAACTCCGCCGGACACCGGCTCGGAGCATGTCGGCTTTCGTTGTGTAATGACACAGGACGAATGGAAAAAACAGCTGGGAGCACGAAACGTTTCGACCGGCGGCTCCCAGAAGAGTCAATAATCAAAGATGAAGCAGAAGGGATCGTTTATGAATCGTTCGCGAAAGAAATCCAAGAACCGCACTGCTACCAAAAAGATCCGTCCATCGACCATTACGTTGGCATTACTTGTCGCGTGCGTGGTGGTTGGCATGTCCGCCGGCCTGCGAGCACAACCTTCGGCCGCGAAAAAGCCGCCCAACATTCTCATCATCTGGGGCGATGATATCGGCCAATTCAACGTCAGCGGATACAACCTCGGCATGATGGGCTACAAAACGCCCAACATCGATCGCATCGCCCGCGAAGGCGCGCTCTTCACGGACTGGTATGGGCAGCAATCCTGCACCGCCGGCCGCGCCGCGTTTATCACCGGGCAGTCGCCAATCCGCACTGGTCTCACCAAGGTCGGCTTGCCCGGCGCCAAGGAAGGCCTGATGCCCGAGGACCCGACGGTCGCGGACTTGCTCAAACCGCTCGGCTATGCCACAGGCCAGTTCGGCAAGAACCATCTCGGCGATCGCAACGAGTTTCTCCCCACGGTCCACGGTTTCGACGAGTTTTTCGGCAACCTCTATCACCTCAACGCAGAGGAAGAGCCGGAGAACGTGGACTACCCGAAAGATCCTAACTTCGCTGCGAAGTTCGGCCCGCGCGGCGTCCTGCGCTGCTTCGCGACCGACAAGGATGATTCCACCGTGGACGGGCGCTTTGGGCGTGTTGGAAAGCAACGCATTGAAGACACCGGTCACCTGTCCAAGAAGCGCATGGAAACGGTGGACGAGGAAATCACCAAGGGCGCGCTGGAATTCATGGATAAGAACGCCAAGGCAGGCAAGCCGTTCTTTTGTTGGTGGAACTCCACGCGCATGCACGTTTTCACGCACCTCAAGCCGGGTTCCGTCGGCAAGACAGGTCTGGGAGTCTACGCCGACGGCATGGTCGAACATGACGGCATGGTCGGTCAGTTGCTCGATAAGCTGAAGGAACTGGGCATCGAAGATAACACCATCGTCATGTACTCGACGGACAACGGCGCGGAGGCATTCACGTGGCCGGACGGCGGCACGACGATGTTCCGCGGTGAGAAGAACACCCAATGGGAAGGCGGGTTCCGCGTTCCCTGCGCCATCCGTTGGCCCGGAGTCATCAAGCCCGGAACGATTGTGAACGACATCTGCGCTCACGAAGACATGATTCCCACGTTGCTGGCGGCCGCGGGTGATACCACGGTGAAAGAAGACCTGCTCAAGGGAAAGAAGTACGGCGAAAAAACATTCAAGGTTCACCTTGACGGTTACAACCTGCTGCCGATGCTCAAGGGAGAGAGTGGATCGCCCCGCAAAGAGTTCCTCTACTGGACCGACGATGGCAAGTGCGCGGCGCTGCGATACGAGAATTGGAAGATCAGTTTCCTCAAGCAAAACGCGAAGGGATTTCAGGTCTGGGCCCAGCCGTTCGAGGAACTGCGCGTTCCACTGGTGGAAAACCTGCGGATGGATCCGTTCGAGCGCGCCGAGGAGGAGGCGATGGACTATACGCGCTGGATGATTGAGCGTATGTACATCTTCGCGCCGGCAGGCAACTACGTTGCCCAGTGGCTTCAGAGTTTTCGCGAGTTTCCACCTCGCCAAAAGCCGGGCAGCTTCAATCTTGATCGGGTCATGGAGGCGATGTCCAAACCGCAGGGCAGCGGCAAGTAGCGTCTCGGTCACGACATTCGACAAGACAGGCCGAGTCCTGCAAACTGTGGGCTTCGCAATGGAGGAGCGCGGAGGCGCTACCCCGTCTGCTTAGCCGCAGTGAGTATGCAACGGCCGCGCGGGATGAACGAGCGCCCTCGTAGGCAACGGCATTCTTTTTTTGAAAGCGTAAGCTGTTCATGGACATGTGGTTTCGCCTCCTGATCTTCGATCCATTTTTCGTCGCCGCCGCATGTGCTGTTTCGATGATCGCCAGTCTACTGGTCGGATTCCGACGCGGACGACGGCGGCCCGAAGGGGAGCGGCGAGGTAACGCATTGATCGATGAAGCGTGCCTGGCGATCCTCGGTTTGCTTCTCGCGTTTTGCTTTGCCACGGCCTACGGCAAACTGGACGCGCGAAATGGGAGAATTGTGGACGACGCCACGGCTCTTCGGACACTTTATTACCGTTGCCAACTGTTGCCGGAAGCCCATCGCGAACGACTGCTGCCCCTGCTCGACAACGCGGTGGCGAGCCGGGTGACCATTCTCGCAAAAGGTCCGACCGCGGGCGACCTACAGTCTCTTGATGCCCACCTCCGCGGGGTGGAATCGAAAATACTCTCGATCATTTTGGAGATCGGCAAGGATAAACTGACTGCCGATCAAACGTCATCGCTGCTGGATGCCTGCATCGGCGTGATTGACTCGCACGAGGCACGGGTTTCCGCGCTTTCCGATCACGTGCCGGTGTCGGTCCTGGCCTTGATGATCCTCGTCGCGTCGATCAGTTCCTATTTGATCGGGAGAGCCGAAGCCGAGTCAGGCCGCCTGCGGCGAAGAACGATTACACTCATCCTGATCGTGTCGGCGATCGTGCAGGTAACCGTGGACCTCGAACAACCGCTTCGCGGCTTCATACTGTCCAATCACGAGCCGATGATTCGTCTCGCCGAAAGCCTTGGGATCAAAATATGAACTGCGTCGCCGGCGTCTAAATCGCGCGAGCGGAAACAATTGTGAATCACACTTCTTCCACCCGGAAGATAGAGACAGGAGTTTGATTGATGCTAATCAGCAAGTTGAATTTCGCTGCTGTTTGCGCAGCCATGGTCGCCGCGGCGTCCGGTTGCAATTCTCCTGCGGGAATGGCGGTCCAGCTGGTCGGCAAGGCCGTTGACTCCGTTGAGGCAAAACAGCTCGGCGACGATTTCATCGGCCATTCGCCATCCGCCGCCGATGCCAAGCTCGGAAAGCCGAATGATGTGTTCGCACAGGTCGGCGGTTCGAGAAGCTGGCGCGTCTATCCCGGCGGAACGATGGATGTCATGGGGAACCAGCGCTACGTCGTGGAAGTTAGCCACAACTCAATCGTTGGTGTTTCCAAGGTCAAGATCGATCCGACCGGCATTGACATGGCTCGCAAATACATGTTCGACCAGAAGGTGAATGGAAAATCGCCAAAGGAATGCGAAGCCGCCCTCGATATGGGGCCGCCGCTTGTGACCGCGCGCAGTGAATTGACCGGCACCATGGCCCAGATCTACGACGCAAGGATGGTGAAAGAGATCGGAAGCCCCAAGTACTGCCGGCTGAAATTCGACGCAAGCGGTCGTTGCTGTGAAGTCGACTTGGTGGACGTTGCCGCGTCCTCTGGTAAAGAGCCGCCAGCCTGAGAACCTGAGGCCTCTTCAAAATTGCCACACAATGAGCCCAAGTCAACCAATGTGAATCTTGTCGAATCAAAAGGGAATCAGAAACACCTATGAGACACGTTCAACTCAGCACAATTGTCGTAGCAATCGGATGCGCCCTTGTCGCAGCCACCGCCAATGCACAGACTGGCGATCGTTCGGCGGATCCACTCGACCGCACCAATTTACCGATCCCCGAACCAATACCCGCACGGGTATCCGAACTCGATGCCCGTAGTGCCAAGGCGCCACCGCGTTTCGAAGTGAAGGCCCCCAAAGGCGCACCCAACGTGCTCATCGTGCTGATCGACGACATGGGCTTCGGTCAGTCCAGCGCCTTCGGCGGACCAGTTCACATGCCGACACTCGAGCGTATGGCCAACGGGGGCCTGCGGTTCAACCAGTTCCACACCACCGCGCTTTGTTCGCCGACCCGCGCAGCCCTGCTCACCGGCCGCAACCACCATGTGAATAACATGGGCTCGATTACCGAGACGGCAACAGCGTTCCCCGGCCAGACAGGCCAGCGCCCCAACAGCGTTGCTCCGCTCGCGGAAATGCTGCGGCTTAACGGCTTCAGCACCGCCGCATTCGGCAAGTCGCATGAGACCGCTGCCTGGGAGGTGAGTCCGTCGGGCCCGACCGACCGCTGGCCGACGCGCTCGGGCTTCGATCATTTCTATGGCTTCATCGGCGGCGAGACGAATCAATGGGCGCCGGCCATCTATGAAGACATGAGCCGAATCGAACTGCCCAAAGACCCGAACTACCACTTCATGACCGACATGACCAACCGGGCGATTCAATGGACCAGCGCCCAGAAATCGTTGACGCCTGACAGGCCGTTCTTCATCTACTTCGCGCCGGGGGCGACCCACGCGCCGCACCATGTGCCGAAGGAGTGGATCGAAAAATACAAAGGCAAGTTCGATCAGGGGTGGGACAAGCTCCGCGAAGAAACCTTGGCGCGACAGATCAAGCTTGGCGTCGTCCCTGCGGGAACAAAGCTCGCCCCCAAACCGGCGGCCATCAAGGACTGGGATACCCTCAGCGCCGACGAAAAACGCCTCTTCGCCCGCCAAATGGAAATCTTCGCCGGCTATGGTGAATACGCCGATTATGAGGTTGGCCGACTCATCAAGACCATCGAGGACTTGGGCCAACTCGATAACACCCTGGTCTTCTACGAAGCCGGTGACAACGGCGCCAGCGCAGAAGGCACAATGAATGGCTTGTTCGCGGAAATGACATACTTCAACGGTGTGCCCGAAACCGTTGAGGATATCCTCAAACACTATGACAAACTCGGCGGGCCTGACTCCTACCCCCACTACGCAGCCGGTTGGGCCGTGGCGGGTGATACGCCGTTCACCTGGACGAAACAGGTCGCGGGCAGCTACGGCGGCAGTCGCAATCCGCTGGTGGTGCACTGGCCCAAGGGAATCGCGGCGAAAGGCGAAGTCCGGTCGCAATGGCATCACGTCATCGACATTGCTCCGACCATTCTCGAAGCCGCCGGCCTGCCCGAACCGAAATCGGTGAATGGAACACCGCAAACGCCCATTGAAGGCGTAAGCATGGTGTACACCTTTGCGGATGCAAAAGCCAAGGACCGGCATAAGACGCAATACTTCGAGATATTCGGCAACCGTGGAATCTATCACGACGGCTGGCTTGCCCACACCGTTCACCGCGCGCCCTGGGAATCGAAGCCACGGCATCCGTTCCTCGAAGACAAATGGGAGCTGTACCACGTAGAGGACGATTTCAGTTCCGCGAAGGACATGGCCGCTGAAAAGCCCGGCAAGCTCAAGGAGATGCAGGCGCTCTTTCTCAAGGAGGCCGAGGCGAACCAGGCACTGCCGCTCGATGACAGATTTCTGGAGCGCACGAATGCCAGCCTGGTGGGCCGCCCGGACCTGATGGGCGGGCGCACCTCGTTGACGGTCTTTGAAGGCATGATCGGGCTGACGGAAAACGTCTTCATCAACACCAAGAACCGTTCTCACAGCATCACCGCCGAGGCACAGATTCCGGAGAGTGGCGCCGACGGAGTGCTTATCTCTCAGGCAGGTCGGTTCGGCGGCTGGAGCCTCTATTTGAACGACGGCAAGCCAGTGTATGCATACAACTTCCTTGGATTAGCCCGCTACAAGGTCGCGGCTACCAAGGCGGTGCCACCCGGTAAGGCGACGATTCGATTCGAATTCAAGTACGACGGGGGTGGCATGGGCAAGGGCGGCCTGGGCACGATCCTCGTCAACGGCGAGAAAGTCGCCGAAGGACGAATCGAACACACCCAAGCCATGATCTTTTCAGCGGATGAAGGAGCCGACGTAGGCCGGGATGGCGAGACACCGGTGTCCGACGACTACAAGCAGGGCGACAACGCGTTTACCGGAAAGATCCACAAAGTGACCGTCGAAGTCGAGCCGGTGAAACTCAGTGCCGCGGAATCGGAGGACATACAGAAAATGAGAATGGCATTGAAGGCGAAGGAATAGTCTTCGGCGGCGTTTCGGTACGCAACATTCGGTCAAAGTGAGAAAACAGTTCATGAAAGCGCAAGTCGGCCTCACAACACTTGTCGTTGTTTTCACGCTTGTAATCATTGCCACCACGGTGCCTCACGCTGCCGGGCAGTCACCGTCGCCGGAGAATCCGACGACGATGCCCGCCGACGGGCAGCCTGCTCCGACGAGTAAGCCGATGGCGTTGCAATCGCTGATCCAGAAGCTCCCCGACTATAGCGGTGACATTTGGAGTCGATCTTATCTCACCGGCGATTGGGGCGGCGAGCGGACGAAACTGGCCGAGCAGGGAATACTCTTTGACGTCGACGTAACACAGTGGACTCAGGGCAACGCCCACGGCGGCAAGGACACTCATAACGCGTTCCGTTATTCCGGATCGGCAGATTACACGTTGCGATTCGACACGGCGCGCATGGGCCTGTGGCCGGGCGGCCTGATCACGCTGCACGGTGAAACACAGATCGGACAGAGCATCAATCAGAAAATCGGGTCGCTGGGGGCCGCGAACTATCAGTCGCTGTTGCCCGTTCCCGCTGATTCCGGCGAAACGACGCTTTCCGAGTTTTATCTTACGCAAGCCCTGTCGGAGAAATTCGTAGTCGTGGCTGGAAAGATGGATCTCTCCACCGGCGATGGAAACGAGTTCGCCCATGACCAGCGAACGCAGTTTTCAAACCTTGCATTCCGGATCAATCCCGTTCTGTTCGCGGCCGCACCGTACACGACGATGACGGCCGGAGTCATACTACTGCCGACCAAGTGGCTTACGATCAGTACGCTGGTGGCCGACAATGATCCCAATGGGGCTGCAACGGCAACAGGATTCAACACCGCGTTTCACGATCGAAACTGGATGTCCGTGTTGCAGGAATACGACTTTACGTGGAAGCCGTTTGGACTGCTCGGACATCAGCGATTTGGTTGGTTCTATACGACGCGAGATTACACGGATTTTAACGGCGACCCACGGTTCCAATCGCCCGGTCAAATTGCGCGGCTGCCGTTGACGTCGCGAGCCTTGACGCCAAAGTGGCTGCGAAGAATCCGTATCGGCAATACGGTGTACAACGTCGGAAGCGCCGACAAACAGCCGGACAACTGGGGCTTCTTCTACAACTTCGATCAGTACTTCTACTCCAAGCCGGGGGATCCCGAACAGGGTGTCGGGCTCTTTGGACGTTTCGGCATCGCGCCGGCTGATAGCAACATCATGGAGGAGTTCTACAGTATTGGGATCGGTGGCAAGGGATTGGTCCCGCATCGCGCCCGCGACCAGTGGGGCGTAGGGTACTATTTAATTAACATGAGCGATGATCTACAGTCGCTTTTACCATCAGTGCAAACGGAACAGGGTGTCGAAGCCTATTACAACTTCGAGATTACGCCTTGGCTCCATATCTCGCCGGACCTGCAGATCATCATGGAGCCCGGCGCCGGCTTCGGAGACCGTGATGTAGCCATCGTCTACGGGCTCCGAGTCCAAATGAACTTCTGATCGGAGGATTCTGTCATGACACGACTCACGTTGAATTCAAAGCGCAATTTATGCTCGTTCCTGCCAATGGGATCATCGGCGCGAGCCTCCTTTGTTGGCATGGCATTGATCGCGTGCCTCCTGATGAACGCGGGGTGCAGTCAGACGCTTCCCGATCGCGCCGAACGAATGACGCGTGGCTACGTCTACTACTTCGACGGTGCCGGCGGCGGTGGGGCCTTCTCCAACTGGAGCGGCGGATTGAAACAGGGTCTGCTTAATGCCGGATACGACGGCGCCGGCGAGATCTTCGATTGGAACACCGGCGGAGGTGTCGTGGCCGACCAGGAATCGAGCGTTGAGTACAAGCGATCGAAGGGGTCGGAGTGCGCACAGCGGATTCGACAGTATTCCAACGAACATCCGGGGGC
>CAZSBF010000036.1:0-40422 GCA_964605185.1 uncultured Planctomycetaceae bacterium | reverse complement strand
CCTCGCCGTGCTGGACGGCCGGGTCTGGGCGGTCGGGGGTGCGGTGGCGCTCGTCGCCCTCTCCAGGGCGGACGGCGGTGCGCTGGCGGCAGCTGGTAGAAAAATCGGTCAACTTTAGAACGGGCGTTTCGCAAGAAACGGTACTACGTTCCCAATACCTGACGAGAGGCAATCATGAGCCAGATTCGTTGTGCAAAGTGCGGAGATATGAACACAAGCGGAGCCAGGTTCTGCGCCGGTTGCGGCGCAGGCCTGGTTCCATCGGGAGGTAGCGGTATGAGTGCGTCGAAAGTTCTGTTGTTCGTTTTTGTCGCCATTCTTGGCGGCGCGGTCCTGATCGGTGGTTGTGCGTACAGCGGTTATCGTGGCACGATCACGAAGGATGAGGGCGTGAAGAGCGCGTGGGCCGATGTTGAAGTCGTGCTGAAACGACGCTTTGATTTGATTCCGAATATCGTTGAGACGGTCAAGGGCTATGCCAAGCAGGAGAAGGATCTGCTGCAGGGCATTGCGGATGCCCGTGCGAATTACACCGGGGCGGGCAGCGTCGGCGAGAAGGCCAAAGCGGCCGGCGCCCTGGACGGGTTCCTCTCGCGGCTGCTGGTGATTCAGGAGCGATACCCGGAGCTGAAGTCCAACCAGAACTTCCGCGATCTGCAGGTTACGCTTGAAGGCACGGAGAACCGTATCGGCGAGATGCGGAAGAAGTACAATGACAGCGCGAAGAATTTGAACGAATATATTCGTGCCTTCCCCGGTAGCCTCTACGCAAGCTGGACAAGCGTAAAGCCGGCCGAGTACTTCCAGGCCGGCGAGGAGGCCAAAGAGGTGCCGAAGGTTAAGTTTTGACGCGAGTCGTCGGCTTCGACGCTCGCTGATGGTGATGCGCGTTGAGCCGAGCCGATCAATCGTCACGTAACAATTCAACGCCCGGCGCGGCCGACCCGCGCCGGGTTTTTTCGTCGACGCGCTTTCCACGGGCAGGGCTTATCGCGGTAATGGTTGTCGGTGCCGTTTTGTGTTTCTATCGGCTTGGTTCCCGCGCGATGTGGCAGGATGAAGGTGAGACGGCCGTTCTGGCGAGAAGCGTGCTGATGCATGGCATCCCGCTGGCGAAGGTTGGCAAGAATCTGGTGCAGCAGGACGCGCGGGCCTTTGACGACTCGTATCGATGGACGTTTCATCCGTGGGGACAGTTCTATTTGGCGGCAGCCGGATTGAAGGTGGTGGGCGAAAACACGCTCGGGGCGCGGACGCCGTTTGCGCTGTGCGGGGTTTTGTGCGTTGGGCTGGTGTTTGTTGTGGTGTGGCGTGCGACGGGGTGTGCGTCGTCGGCGATTGTGTGTTCACTGCTCCTTGCGCTTTCGGCGACGTTTGTAACGCATAGTCGGCAATGCAGGTATTACGCTCTAGACGCGTTCACGTGCACGGTTGTCGTGGCCATGATGTTGGAACTGTTACGACGGCCGACTGGCACACGCGCTGGGGTCTTCGGACTTGCGCTTGCAGCGCAGTTTTACACCAATTTCGGGATGCTCTGGGCCATCGTGCCGGGCCTTGTGTTTATTGCGTGGCTTCATCGTGCGTCATTGCTGCATGTTAAGTTTCTTGGTGTCGGGGCGGCGGTGGCAACTGTTCTAGCGATTCCCGGTGTGATGATTCACGGTCGGAGGCTGATTGGCGGTGATGGGGTGCCTTCACCCGTCCCGCTGGCCGGGAGAATTATCGCGCACTTGTCGTACATCGATGGTTGGTTCGCGCCGCTTGTCGTTCTTGTCATCGCGGGGGGCGTGCTGATCATTCGGGTTGCTCGAAATCGAACAGAAATGTCAGCGGAAGCACGTTTGGCCGTGGGTTGTGCTGTACTCGTGCTCGCGGGTGCGATCATCATGGCGGTCGCCGCGCCGTTGCCGCACGTCCGGTACCTCCTTGCACTTATGCCGGTCGCCAAGATCGTGCTCGGCGTATGCCTCGTGGGGTCGGTTCGCTTTGTTCGAGAACTCACGCAGCGCGCTGTTGCGGCCTGGGCCTTCGGAGTATTGGCGTTTGTGGTGCTCGTGGCGACCAACATGGCGGCGACACCCGTTCAATTCATCGCCGATTTGCCGGACCAGCGAACGCCGGACTTTTGCACGGCCACACGGCCATACCTGCGTTTCGAACTCTCCGGCTTGTTGCACGAGTTGACGAGTGATTTTCCGTGCTTCGACCGGGCGAGGCTCGATGCCGTCCATCAGTTCGCTGAACAAGGGGATCTGGTGCTGATGAATTATGGCGATCTGCCGCTCGTCTTCCATCGACCGGATTTGGTGATTCGGGGTGGCGCGGACGGCAGCGACCGGCCCGTCGAAATCGGTCGGAAGCCCGATTTGATTTTGTTGCAGTCGAAATTCCGACTCGCGTTTCGCGGCTATGTCGATGAACTCCTGGCGACGGGCGACTACGAGGAGCGCCGTGAGACAGTTCCCAATGCGCCGTTCGGCAACATTCCGGAACCGCGGGCTCACTTCTTCGCCGCGCCGACGGATACGGCTGATCTATGGGTCTTTGTACGAAAGAAAACGCCGGCCGCATCGAAGTGACGATGCAACCGGCGTTTTGGTCGGACTGGATTGAATCGTGTTTTTACAGGCGCGCCATGGTCAGCGGAACGCGGGCCAGCGTCGAACTGAGTGTGGTTAGTGTGCCTTCGAGTGTGCCATCGGCAAGCTCTTTGACGTCAAACTCGAAGTTCACCGGCGTGCCCTGACCGAGCACGTTGGTGTCCACGCTCCAGATGACGTTGTTGCCGTTGACACTGTCGAGTTTGGATTCGGTGATGCCAAGCTCTTGGCCGGATGATGGATCGACGAGGCGGGTGATTTTGCCGCCGGCGATAGTGACCTGAAGCTCGCTGTTGGCGTTGTTGGCCATCCAGGTGCCGTCGAATCGCAGCACGAGGGCCGATGAAAGCACGGCTGACACCGTGAAAAGGGCGAGCAACGACGGGACGATGCCGATCAACGGGAACCAAATGCTTGACAGGACAAGCAGTGCCGCACGGAGCGGATCATCAAGGGCTGCTCCACCCTTTGGTGTTTCGGTTGAGCTTACCGGGACGCTTACGACCGGGCCGGGAACGGTCGGCGTTGTTGTGCTTGCCGCAATCTCGGTGTCCATTCTCTGAGCGACGTCGAGCAACATGGTGTTCGCAGCGAGATAGGCGTCGACGCCTTCGACATTGGGCGTTTCGATGCGCTCATCGCCGACTGAGTATTTCCATTCTTTGCCATCAGACGTGATGATGCGACTTACGCGCTTGTTCCCGTCGAGAATCAGCGTGGCGGATTTGCCGCGGTTGGTGACGGCGAATTCAGAGATCGTGAATTGGCCGTCGACAAATGCGTATTTGCCGGCAAGGCGTTGCGTTTTGTCGACCAGCACAAGGCTGAATTGTTGCGTCGTTGGGAAGATATCGATGGCGGTTGTTCTGAAAGGGCTGCCCTCGAGCGCCTGGCGAAGGGGATGATCGGCGGGGAGCGAGACGCGAAACTGCTCGGCGCCAGAAAGCAATGACACGCCGTTCAGGCCGCAGCCTGAGATGACGAGTGGGCTTGAGGCGGTCAGAACGATGCAGAGTGCGGCCTTCGCGATGAAGATCGCTCGATCCAGTTTACGGTTCATCATTTCCCTCCCGGGTCATGCCGTGACACGGCGACGAATACACTCAACCGGCGTCGGGTATCAAGATGCCCCTGACCCCCTCGACCCCATGTTGAATGGACAGAATCCTTCCCTAACTCCCGCTCTATAAGAACCGAAACGCGTTTGGAAGTCAATGCCAGACGCGGTTTTGTGAAGAATGAAACTTCGATTTGCGCGATTGGAAAGTCGTTCCGGGATGTCGCGCCCGTGACCTTGTTTTCGTCTTGTGGGTTGCCCCGACTCATGAGGCAAAGAATGGTATGGGCAATTCGTTTTCGGACGATGCCGAATCGAGGGACTTTCTTCGGAGCGGCACATCTTCCAATAAGAACTTGCCCCATTTCCCTAGAGTCAGGTCCGGCCGTTGGTTATAATGCACTTACCGTGTGGGGCTGGGTGGGACAGAATCAGTCCAGTCTCCTGGGGCGGACCGTTCGGGGGCGCATTCATTTCGCTTTCCGTGCGGCCAACTGAGTGAACAGACATCTGAGGGATTCGCGGCGTGATCGGGAATCGATCATGAGCGGGGGTCTCGGCGCGTTTCATGCGCCGTTAACGAGAGGGACAAGACATGCGCACGTGTCGAACTACATCGTTTCGTACTTCCATGATTTTCCGCATTGCATCGGCTGCGCTTTTGATGTGCGGCAGCGCAGCCAAAGCCGGGACAGTGGTCCTTCAGGGCAGCGTAAACGTTGACGCCAGCACCGCCGTGAGCGGCAGCTTCAACGCCGTGGCGCCGAGCCCGCAGGTGCTTGAAGGCGCGGTCGGCGAATGGACCGCCGGCAGCACGATCACGATTACGGCGCCGGCTAACTTCGCGTTTGACACATCGCAGCTTGTTACCGCGGGCATTATTTCGGCCGCGGATGCAACGTTCATGCTTGCATCTCCCACGGCCACGCCAACGGCATCGACCATCACGTTTACGGTGACGGCGGCCAGCAGCACGGTCCAAACGCAGCTTCAATTCAACAATATTCGAATTCGAACGACGTCGTGCAGCCCGGCGGTCAATCCTGGTGATCTGGCCGATGTGACGGTCGAGTCCAGCGCGGCGCCAATCATGGGCAATCCACTCGTTGCGGTCACGGTGACCGCCGCGAACGGTCCGGTGCATCACTATCGCGTGACGGCGACGCCGCCGGTCGTGAAGATCAACGAAACAATCACGATCACGGTGCAGGCCGAGGATGCCTGCAACAATCCAACGCGGCAGGGAATGGCCCCGCCGGCGAACATCGCGATTACCGCCGGGGGCGCGGCCAAGACCTTTGCCGACGGCGATATTCCGGGCAATTTCACGCTAAGCAATATCGCAGCCAATGCCGCGGACATTCTCGCGGCGGGCAACGCCTTTGACGCGAATGGTCGTGGAACGTTCAAGATCACCAGTGCGACGGCCGAGGGGCCGATTGCGGTAACCGTCGACGACGGGACGGCTTCGGGCACTGTTGGGGCGACGTGGATCGATCCGACGATCGTTGTCACGCCGCCGGTCGCGACGAATCGCGTGGGATCGAACCACACCGTCACCGCAAAGGTTCAACGAAACGGTGTGAATGTTCCTTTCGTGTTTGTCAGTTTCACTGTCACCGGGGTGAACAATCTTGTTGGCGTCGGGCTCACCGATGTGAACGGCGAGACGAGCTTTACTTACCCCGGACTTGCCGGGACAGCCGGCGTCGGCGCGGACATGATCACCGCGAGCACGACGGTCGATGGAGTTGCGATTACTTCGGTTGCCGTCACGAAGAATTGGATCAATCCGGAATGCTCGCTCAGTCTGAACCCGGCGACAAATCCGAAGCTGGTCAATCAGCCATGCGTTGTTACCGTGCAGGTCGTTGACGGCAATCCGATTGCGCCCGTGGTGGCACAGGCGGTGACCTTTAACGTTCTTTCCGGCCCGAATGCCGGTCTCATGTTTGCCGGAAATACGAATGCACTGGGTCAGCTCGACTTCAGCGGCTATACGACGTCCGCTCTCGCCGGTACTGATGTCATCGAGATCACTGGCGTTAAGGACGGGGTGCCCTTCTCGTGCCAGATTACGCAAGACTGGATTACGACTGGCGCAACGCTTGTGCCGGTCACGGCGACAAATCGCGTTGGGACCATGCACCAAGTGACGGCGACGGTCGTCATGAACGGTGTACTGCAGAATGCGGTACCGGTGACCTTCACCGTGGTTGGTGCGAATCCACAGGTCGCGGTCGTGAACACGAATGCAAGTGGAGAGGCGTCATTTGCCTATGCGGGCGCGAATCCCGGGCTCGATACGATTACCGCAACTGGAACGGTCGGCGGGCAGCCCTTCACGAGCAACGCGGCGACGAAGAACTGGATTGACCCGGTCTGCACCGGCTTGACGCCACCGACCGCGGTGCGATTGGTCGGCACCGCTCACGACGTGACGGCGAAGATCCTGCGATTCGCGGGCGGCCCCGATGCCGTCGGTGCGACAGTGAATTTCAGCGTGACGGCCGGCCCAAATGCGGGTGCGGCGAGCGCGGCTGTAACGAATGGCGTGGGCGAAGCGACGTTCAGCTACAACAGCAATGGGCTGATTGGTACTGACACCATCAGCGCAACGTCGACGGTTGATGGTATTACGCAGGCTGTCGCCTGCACGGCGACGATCGACTGGGTGAACACGGGGTGCATGTTGACGCCCGTGACGGATACGAACCCTGTCGGCTCGGCGCATACGGTCACGGCGACGGTGCTGCTCAACGGCGTTCCGCAGGCCGGCGTAACGGTGAACTTTGCCTCGGTCGGCGCGAATGTCGCCGCAGGCATGGACATTACCGATGCCAACGGCCAAGCCGAGTTCACCTACAACGGTGCGGCTCCGGGCGTTGACACGATTACGTCGAGTGGGACGGTTCTCGTCCTGGGAACTCCGGTGCCGTTCAACTGCACCGCGACGAAGACCTGGGTCACATTTAATTGTAATGTCGGTCTCGATGCGCCGACGAGCAAGGTCGGTACCTTGACGACGGCGACGGCCAGCATTCTGGTGAACGGCGCAGTGCCGTTGTTCCCACCGGGCGTGCCGGTGCAGTTCAGCGTGGTCAGCGGCCCGAATGTCGGCAATGCAGGCCTCGTCAATACGAACGGCGCCGGAGAGGCGGCGTTTACGTATGCCAGCAACGGATTGGCCGGAACCGATGTGATCAACGCGTCGGCGACCATTAATGGTTCGACCTTTGATTGCACGCCGGTGAATAAGGAGTGGATTGACCCCACCTGCAGCTTCGCAGCGACGACTCCGGCGCTGACGGGTGGGATGAGGACGTTGACGATCACCGTCCTTCGCAAGGCGGGGACACCGGCGGTGGGCGTGCCTGTGAACTTCACGGTCAGCGGCGCGAACAACCTTGTCAGCGGCGGCGATCCGCCGTTTGCCACCAATGCTTCGGGCGAACTGACGGTCACTTACACCGGTGCGAACAGCGGAATCGACACGATCACCGGCAACGGCACGGTGGATGGCGTTCCGTTCACGTGCAACGTTCAGCAGGAATGGACCGATACCGGATGCATGTTGACGCCCGGAGCGGATACAAATCAGGTCGGCACCGATCACACGGTGACCATTGAAGTGCAGAAGAACGGTGTGGTGCAGCCGGGCATCATCGTTGGATTCGAGGTCACAGCCGGCCCAAACACCGGCGATACGGATGTTGGTTTCACCAATGCGCTCGGTCGTGCGACGTTTACCTACACAGGCGACGGTGGGCCGGGCGTCGATACGATCACCGCGACGGGCAGGGTCGGCGGGTTCCCCTTTACGTGCGTCGCCAACAAGACTTGGATCGAAGTGACGTGTTCGCTCGATCCGGCGGATGCGACTAATGCGATCAACTCGGATCACTCGGTAACCGCGACGGTCAACGTCAACCCACCGGGCGCCTTGCCTGATGGCAACGTGGTCATTTTTGAGATCTTGGCGGGTAGTCCGAACGTGGCCGGTCCGGCGATTGTGCCGACGGGCGGCGACACCACTGCTGTCTTCACTTATACGGGCGATGGCGGTGTCGGCACGGACACCATCCGGGCGACGGGTACCGTCGGCGGCGTTCCGTTCTCCTGTACGGCAACGAAGAACTGGATTGATGCGTCTTGCGCGCTTGCACCGCTTGATGAGACGGTTCCAGTGAATACGTCGCAGGATGTGACGGTGACCGTGACGCGCAACGGCGCGGCGGCGGCGGGAATCATCGTGACGTTTAACGTCACCGCAGGCCCGAATGCCGGGAAGGTGTCCAATCAGGTCACCAATGCCTCGGGCGAAGCGACGTTTGCTTACACGGGCGCTGCTGTGGCCGGCACGGACACGATTACGGCCTCGGGCAATGTGGACGGCGTACCGTTCAACTGCACCGCGGAGAAGGAATGGATCCTCGACGACGATGACGGCATCCCGCCCGACGAAGAAAACATGGGGCCGAACAACGGTGACGGCAACAATGATGGGATTCCGGACAGCCTGCAGCCGAACGTGACGACGTTTAAGGATATCAACGGCAACCCGGTGACGATCGAGTCGCCGGCGGGCACGATTCTGATGGGCGTTCAGGCGCTTCAGGTTCCGCAGCCGGAACTTGCGCCTCCGGGCGTGGTGTTCCCTTACGGGTTCTTTGCCTTCCAAGTGAAGAATGTGGCTCCGGGCGGCGCGATCGAGGTGAAGGTCTTCCTGCACGGCGGGCCCACGGTGAACACATATTACAAGTTCGGCGCGACGCCGATTATTCCGGTCGACCACTTCTATCGATTCCTGTTCGATGGAAATACGGGGTCCGAGGTGAACGCTGACGTGATCACGCTGCACCTGATTGACGGCCAGCGCGGCGACGATGATATCACCGTCAACGGCATCATCGTCGAACCGGGTGGACCGGCGCTGGAGTCGGAGAATCCACAGCCGATCGACAACCCGGCGTTGTGCGGGTTGTGTGGTGGCGGTGCCGCAGCGATGCTGCCGTTGATGCTCGCGGGTTTGGGCGTCATGCGCCGACGACGTCGATAGGGCTGGTTGGCTTTGTCGGTTTTGCGACCGGTTACGCCTGCAACGGAGTCCGTCGAGTGATATTGCCGTCGGGCGCGTTACTTTCGGCGTGCTGCGCGTGAATCGGAAAATTCGTTGTCGATTTCGCGGGGTCCGAAATCGTCCAGTATGTGGCTTGCGTGGCCAAACAGGAAGTTTGTCGGGCGCGGGATCATCGATTGTGCGGCGATCCCATCGCGCCTTATCATCTCCGCCATGAAGGCACTTCTATCAAGTCGGCGCTGTGCATCCATTGCGATCGGCGCGATGGTCATTCTCGCGGGTTGCGATAAGGCACCGCCGGAACGACAACATGCGACATCGCTTCCGGGCGATTCATCGGGTACTCGTACTGAATCGTCTGGTGCATCCGATTCGGGCAACGCGACAGTTTCAAAAACAGGGTCGTCGAATTTGGGTGGGTCTCGGGCAGAGTCCCCGAGCGGAACGGCCGACAGCGGCCCGCCCCTGCCGACGAACCAACCCAAGGCGGTTCCACTTCCTGAGGCGACCCGGCTTCCAAAACAGGTCAACGAAAAAGGTCTCACGATTCCGGATGACATTCCGACGAATCCAGAAATTCCGCGCCCGGATTTTCCCGGGCTGGCAGAATCGATCAAACGGGAAGTCATTGCCGGCTATGTGGATGCCGCGAAGAACCCCGACAACGCGGACAAGGTCGGTGAACTGGGCATGGTCTACCTTCGCCTTAGTTCGGCGGGTGATGCGATCAAGTGCCTCACGCGCGCTACAACTCTTGATAAGTCGTCTTTTCGGTGGAAGTATCTGCTGGGGCTCGCGCATGCCGAGGCATTTGACATTCCCGCAGCAGTGACGACCCTGAAAGAGGCGGCCGCCATCGATCCAGGGTATCACGCCGTTCAGGTGCGCATTGGTGACTTGCTTCTCAAACAAGACTCGAAGGCCGCGTGCGAGGCCTATCAGAAGGCCGCCACGCTGATGCCGAACGATTCTCAGGCCTTATTTGGACTGGGCGAGTGTGCGACGAAGGCCGGAAAAAAGCGAGAGGCGCTCGAGTATTACAAGAAAGCGGCAACGTTTGCCCCCAAATTCGCCAAGGCGCACCGCATGGCGGCGACGCTGCTTCGCGATGATGGCGATCGCAGGCAAGCTGACATTCATGACGCCATGGCGTCGCAGGGCGGTCTGCCACCGGTGATTCGCGATCCGATCTATCTCGACTATCTGGGCCGGGTCGCCCGCGGGGACGCCCTTGTTGTTATGGTGAAACAACTTATTGAGACGGGCCAACTCGATATCGCCGGGACAATCCTCGAGCGGACACTTCAGTGGGAACCCCAGAACTGGGAATTTCGCGAGCAACTGGGAATCGTTCGATGGAAGCAAGGCCGCTTTCAAGATGCCGTACGCGAACTGAAGATCGTGCTCGACGAGAACTTCAGCCGATCCGCGGTGCGCGGCATCCTTGCCGAGTGCATGATGGAATTGGGTGATCTTGCGGGGGCGGAGCTGATTCTCAATGACGTACTCACTCGCACTCCGAATGATGTGGACACTTTGCCGCGCTATGGCGAGCTAATGCTTCGACTAAACCGTGCCGCTGATGCTCGCGCTGTCTATGAAAAACTAAACGTGCTTCAACGGGGGACGCCTCAGCATGTGATCGACCTGATCGTGGCGATTATCTGCGAAGGCAAGTATGACGACGCTGCCGGCCGAATCAAGACGCTTCAGGCGGGGTCTCGCGATGTCATTGATGTTGTCATAACGCGGATGGCAACGATTATGGCAGAGCAGGCCGATGCACGCCGTCAGGGCATGGCCAAGACGTCTCTGGGATCGGCGGAACTGAATTCGCTTGGAGCATCGCTGGAGACTGCCGGCCTTGTGGAGGAGGCGTCAAAAGCGCGCGATTTCGTCGCGGCAGTCGGCAAAATCTCGACTGCCTTGGCTGACACGGGGGACTTCAATCGTTCCATTCGAATCCTTCAGAAGACCATGGAATTGGACGACGGCGGTCGACTTCGCGACGCTATGCGATCCGTTTATCTCAAACTTGCCAAGCGCGATACTCGAGTAGCCAATGCCTGGTTAAAGGACCGGATGGAACGCGCTGATGGACAGCCTCTGCTCGCGATCTGCCTCTCGTGGATACTCTCCACAAGCCCAGACGCGGCTCAACGCGATGGCGCGACGGCATTGCGACTGGCCGAGGCTGCCTGCCGAAGTGCAGCCGGCGAAAACAGCGAGTATCAGGACGCGCTGGCGGCCGCGTATGCCGAAGTAGGGCGCTTCGACGATGCCGTGAAGGCCGCCCGAAAGGCGGT
The DNA here is from genome assembly GCA_964605185.1 of uncultured Planctomycetaceae bacterium. Taxonomy (GTDB): domain Bacteria; phylum Planctomycetota; class Phycisphaerae; order UBA1845; family UTPLA1; genus JACRIM01. The sequence continues at coordinate 29,376 of CAZSBF010000036.1, read as the reverse complement.
CGGGTTGGCCGGAACGAGACCGGGTGCCGCGGCTATCCAATCTCGATTAACCAAGTATGAGTCGCGTCAGGCCCACCACGCGGCAAATTAGCAAAGCAACTCCTTAGTAATTCGAAATGCGTTGTATCCTCTCTAAATTGTCAAACGCTCTGAGACTATTGTCTGCGATGGGTCTTGCGATTGGGTGGTCCTTGGCCGGATGCACCAAGAACAACAATGCCCAGCCCGCTCGCAAGGTCTTTGTCCTTGGTTGCGACGGCATGGACCCCAAGCTTGTCCGGAAGCTCATGGATGCCGGGAGAATGCCTAATTTCGCGAAGCTGGCATCTGAGGGGGGCTTCTGGCCGCTGACCACGAGCATTCCTCCGCAAAGCCCGGTGGCGTGGTCGAACTTCATCACCGGCGCTGATCCCGGCGTGCATGGTATTTTCGATTTCATCCATCGCGATCCTGCGCATCAGGCCCTGCCGTATTTTTCAACGAATCGCATCGTCGAAGGCGAGCACAAGGAGCCGTGGAAAGTCGGCAAGTACGAGATTCCATCGGGCGGTGCGACCAACGAACTTCTTCGCCGCGGCACGCCGTTTTGGAATTATCTCGACGAGCGCGGAATCCCCGTGCGAATGTATCACCTGCCGGCCAATTATCCGCCGAGCAAGTCGGACCATGGGCATGCCTGTTGTTTGTCGGGAATGGGTGTGCCGGATGCGCTCGGGTCGCAGGGGATCTACCAACATTTCACGTCTGCGCCGCGCCCCGAGTTGAAGGCGGCGGATGGGATGCGACTGCGTTTTACGCGCGACAAGGCGACGGGCATTTCCATCGCCCGGTTGCAGGGCCCTCCGAATGAGTTCCTGGCGAAGCGACCGCCGCTCACTGTGGACATTGAGGTTCATCCGGATAAGACGAACAACGTCGCCAAGCTGGTGTATGTGAACCAGGGCGTCGCCGCCAATGAGACCGTTGAGTTCGTTCTCAATACCGGCGAGTGGAGCGACTGGCATGAAGTGCATTTTCTGAAGACACCCGTCGGTCCGGTCTTCCGCACGATGGTTCGGTTCTACCTGCAATCGGTTCGGCCGGACATCGAGTTGTTTGTGACGCCGCTGAATTTCGTTCCCGGATCGAGTGATGTTGTATTCAGCGAGCCGCCGTCGTTTGCGGGCGATATCGCCAGGGCGATGGGACCGTTCTATACCATCGGATTTGCCGAGCAGTTCAACGCCCGCAAGCATGAGATCCTCTCGGACGAGGAGTACAAGACGCAGGCCGACCAGGTTTTCAATGACTCCATTCGGATGCTGGATCATGCGATTGACGAGTTTCGGGGAGGCCTGCTTTTCTTCTATTTCTCCAGCACGGATTTACAGGCCCATATCTACTGGTGGGAGGGCGACGACAAGCATCCCGTTCGCACGCCCGAAGCCGCCCGGAAATACAACGCCGTGATCGAGGCGCTTTACTGTCAGGTTGACACGGTGCTTGGCAAGGCTCGGGAGCGACTCGGAAATGACACGCCGGTGCTGGTGATGTCGGATCATGGCTTCGCTAACTTTCGGCGGTGTGTGGGATTGACGACGTGGCTCAAGCGGGAAGGCTATCTCTCCGCGGTCAGTGATGTTACGCGCGATGCCGACTGGACGAACACGCGAGCCTTCGGGCTGGGGCTCAATGGACTTTATGTCAATCTCAAAGGGCGCGAGAAGCTTGGTATTGTCGAGCCGGGCGATCGCGATGCATTGTTGAAGGAGATTTCCGCAAAACTGCTGGCGCTGCGTGACCCGCAGAATGGGTCGCCGGTGGTGCGGCGCGTCTATCGTGCGGAGGAAATCTATCACGGTGCGGAGGCCAAGAACGCCCCGGACCTCATCGTCGGCTATGAGCGTGGGTATCGTGCGAGTTGGAACACCTGCCTCGGCCAGTTCGACGACGACGTGGTGATCGACAACAATCAAGCCTGGAGCGCCGACCACTGCATTGCACACGACCTGGTGCCGGGGGTGTTGCTTTCCAACCGGCGAATCGGAATATCCGACCCGGCGCTGATTGACATCGCACCGACTCTTCTGGGATTGTTTGATGTGCCAAAGCCCGCCACAATGACGGGGCGATCGTTGTTTGATGCCGGAGCGGCCATCGCCGGCCGTTGATAATTGGAAGGAGTCGCCCGTGTTTGGAGGAAATGTCAAACTCGACAAAGCGCTGCTGGAACGTGTGAAGAAATATGCCGAGGCCGCGGGGTATTCCAGCGCCGACGAGTTCATTGCCCATGCCATTGAAAAAGAGTTGACCAAGCTTGATGAGGCCAAGGGCGGGGGAAATGAGAGCGACCCGGCTGTGTTGGAGCGGCTTCGCGGCTTAGGGTATATCGAATAGCGCGGAGAGGCGCGTCAATCACCTCGTGGACCTTCTGATCAAGCTATGCACGATGCTCGGCGACCTTGTGTTTGCCGTGCTTGCGCCGCTGCCGCCTTCGGCGCAGTTGATTCTCATATCCGCGGTGACCGGCGTGTTGATGCTTCTGATCTGGCGCTACACGTCGAATCAGAAGGCGATTGAAAACGTTCGAAACCAAATCGCGGCGAATCTGCTGGCTGCGCGACTGTTCAAGGATAGTGTTCGCGTGTCATTGCGTTCGCAGCGGCGCATTCTGTGGCAGGCAATGCGATTGCTGGGGTACGCCGTTCGGCCGACGCTTATCATGATGATTCCGTTTGTGCTCGTGATGGCCCAGATCGGCCTGCGCTTTGAGAAGCAGCCTGCCGTCGCGGGCGATGTGATTCGGGTGACGGCGACGCTAAGACCGGGAAAGCCGATGGAGGCGGCCGTTTGCTCGTTGCAGTTGCCGGATGGGATCCGCATCGATGCGAACGATCCATGCCGGGCCGAACTTATTCGCACGGTGGATTGGCGACTGACGCCGTCGAAGGTCGGGGAGTATCAACTCCGCTTCGGCACCGGCAACGATGTTGTGGAGATGCCGCTGTTTGTGGGGGGGGCGATGCCGCGTTTGAGCACGTTGCGCGGCGGATCATGGTTGGGTCGGCTGCTCTACTCTGCCGAAGCGTCGATCCCGGGGGGCTCTGCGTTCGAATCGATCCGTGTGCATTATCCGACTCGGTCAACGCCGGTGTTTGGATATGACGTGCATTGGTTGATCACGCTGTTTGTGCTTTCAATCGTGTTCGCGCTCGTGGCGAAACCGATCCTCAAAGTACACATCTAGACGGCTCGCTTGATTTCACGGCCCAAGCCACATTACGAACAACCGATATCCGCAAGTAGGTCGGCGACGAAAAGGCTTACGTCGTTGAGGTCTACGCCTCCAGCCTGGTCCACGTCGGCGCAGGAGCAGGCTTCGCCCGATGTGACACAGGAGACGAATTTCTGAATGTCGTCGGCGTTCTTTGCTCCGTCTCCGTTGAGATCGCCAAGGCAATGGCAGACGTTTACAATCGGCCAGAAGCCGCCTGTGAGTTCAAATGTGCCGCCTGAGAGCGGGGGATTTGACGCGGCGTCGGGCTGGCCGATAGTTCCGGACAATTCGAACGTGCCCGCCGTGCTGTTCGAGACTCCGCCGGCGTCGATGGTGTGCCAGTCGATGGTGTAGCCGCCGCCGAACAGCGCCGATTGTCCGAGCGACATCAGGGCGGTAATCGAGAGGGCATACTTAAGCAGGTTCATGATGGACATCCTTCTCGTTGAGTGTCTCAGTTTCCAATCGTAGCGACGCCGTACGTCCCGCGCATCGTCACCGCCTGGGAATACGTTCCCACTCCGGAGTACGTCCCCGGATCGATAAGCAGTGTTCCGTTCACCGGGGTGAAGATCGTGGCCAGCTGGAATGCGCCATACGGGGCGAAGAACGTCCCCGCGAATCCGCTTCCTCCGATTCGCAGCCACCGATCTCCCACGAATGGGTAGATTCCTCGGCACGATAGTTCGTCGATCAAACTGAAGTGAGTTCGCTGGCCGATAACGTTCTGCCACTGGGCATTCCATGTGGGATTCACGATAATCGTATCCCCGCCATTACAGGAAAACGCCGTTCGGCCATAGTGCATGAACGAGTCAAAATCATACGGCCCCCAAAGGCCGGTCCCGGCGGCGATGTTGAAATTGAACGCGCAGGAGATGGGAGTGCCTCCTCCGTCGGCACACATGTTGCAGACGGCAGCATTGCATGGATTGCCGGGCACGGCGCTGGAGCCGCAGATGTTCCCGGAATTGATGGTGACATAGGTGGCGCGATCCGGGGCGCTTTGTTCGTGCCAGAAACCGAGGGAGTGGTAGAGTTCGTGCACGATGATGATCTGGTTGCCCCAGCTTACGATGTTAATGATCTGTTGACCGCCCTGGCGACCCACCGGTGAGTTGTTGAAGGTGCTGGCATTGAAACGAATCCAGTCGGGATCGCCGAAGAAGCGAGGACGGAATATGACGCCGGTCAGTGCGCTAATCGCGTTCATGGCGTCAATCGCGTTCTGCTGGTTGGTCGCGTTGACGTTGCCGGCGAAGTCGTAGGGCACGGTGTTGGCGTCCCAGTAATTGACCGTGCCGAAGACGGCGCGGGACGGGCCGCCCAGGAAGGCGTCCAATTCTTCGGCGCGAACTTGAATGTCGCCGTCGATGATGACATAGCCCGGAGTCAGATCGTCGGGTTGTGCGCCGGTTGACATGCCTTCCCATGAGATCGACGGATCAACGGGCGGCAAATGTTTATCTGCCAAGCGATGTAGGGTCGCATCCTGATACTCGGCCGTGGCGGCCTCTCGCAGCTCCTGTGCGCCGGTCACTTGCATTACCAGCAGGAGGAGGGTCATCGACATGACGTGGTTACTTTTCATCACATATTCCTCTGCAAACAGGTGCTACTGAAGGTTCACGAGAACGAGGACGAGGCCCTTGCCGCTCTTCAGCGTGGTCATGGCCTTGCCGATGATCGCACCGTGGCTGCGATCGCGGTCGCCGGCGTGCATCGCATGGCCCGGCGTTGCGGAGGTCGTGAGCAAGTCGCCCAATCCAATGGCGTGCTGCGTCGCATCGCACCAGGTCCACACTCGACCCGAAAGCGCGATGGGCGGGGCCTCTTCATTTCCGGGCAGGTGGCCGAGGATCGCTCCCGCAGGAAAATCGTTTGCACCACTGACTACGCCGGCGACGCGCTGGTTGTAAGTGCCGCGGGCCATGCGAAGCAGGCCGGAGTGTTCCGGGTCGATTTCCATAACCATGCCCGGCTCAACCTTGCCACCGCTGGTGGGGAACTTCTCGGCCAGGTCGGCACCAGTGATTTGGAGCACCTTAGTGACCGTCGTACCGTTGACAATGAGCTTTGGGGCAGCGTCGTCTGCGACAAACGTGGCGACGGGTGTTCCGGCGACAGCTGTTATTTGGAACTGCTTTTGGCCGGATGTTGAATAGAGTTCGAGTCCCGTCGATGGACCTGTAAAGGTTTGGCGAAATATCCACGGGCGTTCTGTCGTGAATCGGAGCAATTGCGCTCCGACACCGGAAGCAGCGATATCCACCTTCGAGGAAGGTGTGGTAGTGCCGATTCCGAGGTTGCCAACAGACGATGCCGTCATGAAATAGTTGGCCGGAGCTTCCGCGGCTTCCGCCGTGGTGTGAAAGAAGTACAAATTTCCGCCGGAGTTTCCAATGCCGTATTTGTTCGCAGTGCCGGCACCAAGTTCAATCGCGCCTCCGTTGTCGATATTGAGTGATTTGCTCCACGAATTGCTTGTCCAGAGTGAACCACCGGAGATGTGGAGTTTGCCGTCGGGGTTTGAGTTGCCGATGCCCACATTGCTGGCGTTATTGTTGAAGATGCTGCTTCCATTGGGAGACCAGAATCCGCCCCCCAGCGTTGATGCAGTTGTCTGGGTCGTTCCATCCGGAAATTTGATGCCGTCGACGCCAGGCGTGCCGCCGATTTCCAGTTTGGCAGTTGGGGCGGTCATTCCGATTCCGATGTTGCCGTCGGCGTAGTAGAGGTCAGCGCCCGATGGAACCCACGGGGCGAACGAGTAGTTGGCGAAGTTTGCTGTGTTCGCAACAGTTGCAGTGTTCGCATTGTCGCACGATTGTGCGTCAGAGGCCCGTTGCGCGTAAGGCGCGGAGGTAATCGCCTGACGCGGCGAAAGCGTTGTCCCGGACACGGTTACTTCCAGCCAGCGCGGGTTCCCGTCGAAAATTCCCGCACCGAAGTCGAGAGTGGCTGTAAAAAGGCCGCTGGTGACGGTCATCTGCGGTGGATTGCCGCCCTGCCCGTCGAATACGAGTGGCCCAGCGACCAAGTTTCCGTCCACGTCGGCATCAAAGATTGAGAACGACATGTCGAACGCCCCATTGGCCGGGGAGCCGCCGTCCTTGAGCTGTCCTTGGTAGGTGAAGCCGGTGGGCTGTCCAATGGCTGGTATCGCCGACGCCAGCAGGCAGGCTATTGCGGCGCCAAGCATGTGGGCGCGCTTTGTCAGACGCTCGAAACGCAGGATCGATTTCATGGTCGCACCTTTCCGGGTTAAGGCTTTTTGTGAGGCCTCCGGGAGTTAGTGCGATGTAGATCGAAGGGCGTACACGCGAAAGCAGATTTATTCTGAATGGAGAGGTGACGGGTTGACCAGGGGCAATTGCGTTGTGTTTTGAGCGATACGCGACAGGTTTGGAATAATATAAATATCAGCGGCATTCCGCCTGCGAGAGACGGAATGCCGCTTCGAGAGTGAATCGCCCGTGCGGCTTGTACGCGCGGCACCTCTCCCGACTCGCCGCAGTACGCACCGACCGATCGATTTATGAGGGGGAGGACGACTCCCCATTAAAGACGAAACGACATGCGGGCGCGAATATTCGCTATATCCGTCCAAGTCCACAACGATTGTCGAAAAATGCTGCCAGTTTGACAGGCCGTCTCGCGGACTCAGTTTGTAAACCTCTGTCATGACAGGGCTTAGTGACTTGCGGCACATTGGCCCATTAGTTGCATAACAGAAGGCTGGGTGCCCTGGCGCCCTGACAGGGGTTATTTGAATGCGAATCGACAAACTGACCATCAAATCGACTGAGGCCGTGCAGGGGGCCGAGCGGCTGGCCCGGGAATTGAGTCATGCCGAACTCACGCCGGTTCACCTGCTTGCGTCGCTCGTCGCCGAAAGCGGTGGTGCCGACGGCGCGGGGAGCCTTGTTATTCCACTCCTCGGCAAGGCCGGGGCAAACGTGGAGCAGGTTCGCACGATTACGCAAAGTGAACTGCGCCGACTTCCAAAAGTAAGCGGCGGGACCATGGCGATGAACGGCGCGTTGCAGGGTGTGTTTGATTCCGCCGAGCGGCTAGCGGAGAAAATGAAGGACCAGTTCACATCCACCGAACATTTGTTGATCGCCTTGTCGGACGTCAAGAGTGAAGCCAAGGAGATCCTGCAGGTGAGCGGCGTGCGAAAGGACGCGCTGCTTGCCGCGCTGAAGGAACTTCGCGGAGGAGCGACCGTTACATCGCAGAACCCGGAGGACACGTTTCAGGCCCTGGAGCGATACGGGCAGGATCTCGTCGCGAAGGCGCGGCAGGGGAAGCTCGATCCGGTCATCGGTCGGGACGATGAAATCCGCCGCGTCATGCAGGTGCTAGCGCGACGTACCAAGAACAACCCCGTGCTCATTGGCGAGCCGGGTGTCGGCAAGACGGCAATCGTCGAGGGGCTTGCGCAGCGGATTCTCAGCGGCGATGTTCCCGAGGCGCTGAAGGATAAGCGCGTCGTCGCGTTGGACATGGGCGCATTGATCGCGGGTGCCAAGTATCGCGGGGAGTTCGAAGAGCGGCTGAAAGCTGTCGTGCGCGAAGTCCTTGAGTCCGATGGGCGTGTGATCCTGTTTATTGATGAACTGCATACTGTCGTCGGGGCGGGCAAGACGGAAGGGTCGATGGATGCCGGCAACCTGCTCAAACCGGCACTGGCCCGCGGGGAATTGCGGTGCATCGGTGCGACGACGCTGGAGGAGTACCGACAGAACATCGAGAAGGACAAGGCCCTCGAGCGACGATTCCAAACCGTGTATGTCGGGGAGCCAACCGTCGAGGACACGATTGCGATTCTGCGCGGATTGAAACCGCGGTACGACGCCCACCACGGCGTGCGGATTCAGGATGCGGCGCTGGTGGCGGCGGCGACGCTGTCGCATCGGTACATCTCGGACCGCCACTTGCCCGACAAGGCGATTGATCTCATCGACGAGGCGGCCTCGCGGCTGCGCATTGAGAATGACTCCATGCCGGCGGAGCTGGATGAACTGCGCCGCCGGATCATGCAATTGCAAATTGAGCGCGAGGCGCTGAAGAAAGAGAAGGATGAGGGGAGCCGCAAGCAATTGCAGACGGTGGAGCGGCAGCTTGCTGATTTGAGTGAGAAAAATTCGGCGCTGACCGCAACGTGGGAGAACGAGAAAGGGAAATTGGCGGAGATCAAGGAGGTTCGCCAGAAAATCGACTCGTTGAAGACGTCGCTTGATGAAGCGCAGCGGCGCGGCGAGCTGGAGAAGGCAGCACGAATTCGGTATGGGGAGTTGCCGCAGCTGGAGGGAACGCTGGCCGAACGCGAGAGGGCGTTTGCGGATCTGCACAAATCCGGCGGCGGGCTGCTCCGCGAGGAGGTCACGGCGGAAGAGGTGGCGGAGATCGTCAGCAAGTGGACCGGTATTCCTGTCTCGCGAATGCTGGAGGGTGAGGAGGAAAAGCTGCTCAAAATGGAGGAGCGGCTGCACGACCGCGTCGTCGGACAAGACGAGGCAATTCGGGCGGTGTCGGACGCGGTGCGGCGGAGTCGCGCCGGCCTGGGTGATCCGCATCGACCGATCGGATCGTTTCTGTTTCTCGGCCCGACAGGCGTCGGTAAAACGGAGCTGTGCAAGGCGCTGGCGTCCTTCCTGTTTGATGACGACTCGGCGTTTGTGCGGATCGACATGTCGGAATTCATGGAGCAGCACAGCGTGGCGCGGCTGATCGGCGCGCCGCCGGGTTACATTGGGTATGAAGAAGGTGGTCGGCTGACGGAGGCCGTGCATCGCAAGCCGTATAGCGTGATCCTGCTCGACGAGATCGAAAAGGCTCATCGCGATGTATTCAACGTGTTGCTTCAGGTGTTGGACGACGGCCGGTTGACGGACGGACACGGGCGCACCGTCGATTTCCGTAACACGCTGGTGGTGATGACCAGCAACATCGGCAGCGAGTACATCCAGCAGCTCTCCGAGACGGGCGGGACGGAGTTGGAAATCGAGTTGAAAGTGACGGAAGCCCTCAAGCGGCATTTCCGTCCTGAATTCCTCAATCGGATTGATGAGACGATCATCTTCCACAGACTCTGTCGTGAGCAGATCGCCGCCATTGCTGAAATTCAATTGGCCGGTCTGCGGCGTCGGCTGGCCGATCGGGGCCTTGGTTTGACGTTGTCTGAAAAGGCAATGGAGAAGCTGGCTCGCGATGGGTACGACCCGGTGTATGGGGCGCGCCCGCTGAAGCGCGTTATTCAACAGGAGATTGAAAGCCCGCTGGCGAAACGCATTCTTGGGGGGGAGTACGCGCCTGGTGGAACGGTGACGATTGACGTCAAAGGCGAGACGTTTTCCTTCGCGTGATTGCATCGGGTTGACATGATCGATCGCTGAATCGAAACGTGCCTGCGCGGAATCAGGAATACTTGTTGGGCACTTGTTTCTCGATCTTCGCGACGAGATCCTTGATGCTGTCCAGCTTGTCTTTGTGACAGATCAGCGTGGCGTCGGGGCTATGGACGATGACGAGATCTTCAACTCCAAGCGCGGCGATGAGGTGATCGCCCTCTGAAACTACGATGTTTGAGCGGCTGTCGAACGTCACCGTTCGAGGGGCGGCGATGGTGTTGCCCTCTGCATCTGCCGTGATGACCGCGGGTAGGGCGGACCAGTGGCCGACGTCGAGCCAGGAGAGGTCCATTTCGATCATCAGGACGCGCTCGGCATTTTCCATGATGGCGAAGTCGACGCTGGTTTTCTTAAGAGTGGGATAAACGCGCGAGGCGTCGGACTCAAACGCGGGAGTGCCCCAATGGCCCGCCAGGGCGATCATCGCGGTATAGGTTCCGGGGAGATGGCGTTTCAGTTGATCGAGAATCGTCTGGGTTCTCCAGACGAACATTCCGCTGTTCCAAAAATAATCGCCCGACACGACGTACTTTGCGGCGGTCTCGGCATTCGGCTTTTCCTTGAAGGCGCGGACCGCGCGAATACGCGATGAGACTTCGTCGCCCCGCTGCACGTAGCCCATGCCGGTGTGGGGGTGTGTTGGTTTGATGCCAAAGGTAATCAGTGCGTCGGGATGTTGCGCGGCGGCGGTGTATCCGTGGCGAACGATGTCGGCAAACTTTTCCGGCGGGCGGATCAAGTGGTCGGCGGTGAAGACGCCCATGATGGTGTCGGGATTCACCTTGTGCAGGATTGCGGCGGCGAGCGCGACGGCATTGGCGGTGTCGCGGCCCTCGGGTTCGCCGATGAGGTTTGATTTTGGAAGCTGCGGCAGGACTTCGGCGATTGCGGGCAGATGCTCGGCCAGGGCGATGACGTAGATCTGGTCGGCAGGCACGACACGAGCGACGCGATCAAAAGCGTCTTCTATCAGGCTGCGGCCGTTGAAGAGCTTGAGGAGTTGTTTCGGGCGGCTTCGACGGCTGAGCGGCCAGAGCCGCGTACCGGAGCCGCCGGCCATGATGACGGCGGTGTTCATGGGGACCATTTTAGGCGAATCGCCCGAAACGAGTGCTGGCTAATCCATGACGTATAACGGCACGTGATCGAGGGCGAAAGCGCGCTCGCCGTGGTCGGTGAAGTGGATGCGTATGTAGGTGGTGCGTCCACGGGGCTCAAGTTTGAGTACTTCACCGTCACCGTATTCGGGATGGCGGACGCGCTGGCCGGGGTAGTATTCGAAGGCCGAGACGGGGGAGTCGTCGTAGTTGAAGCGGCCGAGGTGGGAGCGGCTGCGGTCCTGCTCGACTTCGTACACATCGTGGGCGAGTTCGTCCTTGGGCAGCTCTTTAATAAAGCGGGATGCGATGGTGCGCTCGGTGATGCCCCGGACCATTCGATACTTGGCGTGCGTCAAGGTGAGCAAGGTTTGCGCGCGGGTCATGCCGACGAAGCAAAGGCGGCGCTCTTCTTCAAGGTCATCGGTTTCGCCGGAGGTAATCGCCCGGTTGTGGGGCAAGAGTCCTTCTTCCATGCCGACGATAAAGACCAGGGGGAATTCAAGCCCTTTCGCGGTGTGCAGAGTCATGAGCAGCACCGGCCCGCCAATGTCGGCGAGGGCATCTTGATCACTAGTTAGGCTGATCTGCTGGAGCCATTCGCCGACCGAGCCGTCGGGGTTGTCGAGGTCGTATTGCTTAGCGGCGGTGACGAGTTCGCGAACATTTTCCAGTGGTTCGTTGTCAATCTCGGCTTCGTTGGCCAATGCGTTTTCAAGGCCGGATTTTTTCAGCACGGCCTCAACCGCTACGGCGACCGGACGCGGCGGAAGGTCTCGCAGGTCCGCGAGCAGTTTCGCAAATGGTTGCAGCTTCTTCGACATGGCCGCAGACGTCGGCGGTGCGTCGGGGGCAATGAGGCTTAGGATCGTTTCGTACAGTGTGACGCTGTGAGTGAGGGCCGACGCCTTAAGTTTTTCGATGGTGGTCTTGCCGATTCCGCGGGCGGGCGTGTTGATGGCCCGGAGCATGGCGGTCTCATCGGCGGGATTCACCATGATGCGGAGATACGCGAGGGCGTCCTTGATTTCTTTTCGATTGTAGAACTCAACGCCGCGGACGATTTGGTAGGGGATGTTGAGCCGGCGGAGTTCGTCCTCGAGAACGCGGGTGAGTGCATTCACGCGGTAGAAGATGGCAATGTCGCCGCCGCGGCCGCCTTCGTCGAGGTGCTTGCGAATGTCCTGTGCGATGAGTGTCGCCTCGTGTCGCTCATCTTCGCATGTCCAGACGCGAACGGGTTCGCCGGTGTCGAAGCTCGTGAAGAGGTCTTTTTGCTTTCGGCGGTTGTTATTGGCGATGAGCTTGCTCGCGCCGGAGAGGATCAGCCCCGTGCTGCGGAAGTTTTCTTCTAGTCGGACTACTTTTGCATCGGGGTAATCGTGCTCGAAATCGAGGATGTTCTGGATGTTCGCCCCACGCCATGCGTAGATGGATTGATCGGGGTCGCCGGTAGCGCAGATGTTTCGATGGGTTGCGGCGAGTTTGTTGGCGATGATGTACTGGGCGTGGTTGGTGTCTTGATACTCGTCAATAAGCAGGTAACGGAAACGGTCGCAGAGTGCTTCGCGCACGTCATCGAAGTTCTGTAACAGCCGGGCGATGTACATGAGCAGGTCGTCGAAGTCGACGGCGTTCTGTGCGGTCAGCAGGTTTTGATATTCGGCATACACGCGGGCCACCGTTCGGGCGGTGAAATCGCGGGCGGTTTGTTCGACATCGCCGGGCGTTTGAATCTGATTCTTCGCGCGGCCGATGGCCTCCTGCAGCATGCGAGGCGGCCAGTTGTCGGTGGAGAGCCGGCAGGTGGTGACGGCCTCCTTCAGTAATGCCCGCTGGTCGGAGTCGTCAAAGATCGAGAAGTTCTGCTTGAGGCCGAAGAGGTGGCCATATTCGCGAAGGAGTCTGGCACAGAAGGCATGAAAGGTGCAGACCCACATGGGCCCATAGGGGCCGCGCCCGACGCCAAGGTCGAAGATTCGCGACCGCATTTCACCGGCGGCCTTGTTGGTGAACGTAATGGCGAGTACCTGATCAGGCCGGGCGACGGTGCTCGCGATATGGGCAGCGCGGCGGGTGATGACGCGCGTCTTGCCGGAACCGGGGCCGGCGAGGACGAGAAGCGGTGTGCGCGACGGCATCACGCTGGGCGTCGGTGAGGTCTTCAAAAAGCGCTTCGTGCGACATCGTGGGTATAATAGAAGGGGGGCAGCACAAGAGCGACCACACCGCTCGCGCGAGGTCGGAGGCGGCCATTCCATGCGACTTGTGAATCGGCGGATTAATGGGATCAGGCAACGCGTTTCGCGGTGCGCGCGGGTCATTTCGGTGGTAATGACGCTTGCGGTCGCGTGGCCTGAGGAACTGAATGCACAACAGAACACCGCCGGGCTGGAGGACATGGCAGGTCATCGGCGTATTGACCTGTCGCCGACGACGCAGCCCGTGAATGGGGCGCGGCCGCCGATGAGTGTCGATCTGTCGGGTTGGACGTATCGCGCCGTGAAGTCGCCGAATCCGCGAGACGGCGTGCCGTGGGAATTGGTGGCGACGCCGACGGAGAAGATTCCCGAAGGGTGGCAGCGCGGTCGCGGTGGGGAGGGGGCGAATCTCGCGCTCAACGCGGGCCGCGGCGATCTCATTGTTCAACGGGGGGCGATCAATTCACCGATTCCGATCGTCGAGGTGCCGGAGGTTCTGTGGAAGCAGTGGTTCCCAACCAACATGCAGGACGTGGTCGGCGTGCATTTTCACGAAGTCGTGACGAGTGATGTGGCGCGCGTTCTTTTCACTCTGCACAAGATTCCGCCGGATGAGCCGGGAACGCCCGCGACTTCGAAGCCCGCCGAGGCGCGCGGGACGCGCATTGAGGCGACGCTAATGACGCCGGTGGCGTTCTGCCTCGATCAGTCGATCGTCGTGCGGCAGGATGCGAAGAAAAAAGAGGCATCGATTCGGCGCGGACAGCATGAGTTGGGGCACGCGGGTGTTTCGCAACAGGTGTTCTTCGCGACGCTGGCCGGTCCGCAGGATTGGGACCCGAAGTACATGACGGGGCGTCGTTCGCGGATCGAATATTACTGGAAGCGCGAGCGGCTCGGCCGGATGTGGGATGAGTTCCGCACGGGCAAGGGCGAACTGGCGGGCACGCGGACGGTTGTCGTGCTGGTGCCGCCGACGCGATGGTCGTTGATGTTGCCGATCCCGCCGGAGCGTGTGACGCAGAAGCAGATTGATGAGTTCAATGATGCGATTGTGGGCGCGTCGCGGGTGTTTAATACGCTGGATTCGGCGGCGCAGGCGAAGTTCCACGCGACGCATGGGGCATTTGAGGACGGGCCGTGAGTCTGTGCGTGGTAATCGGGGTGACGTGATCGGTTTGTTTACACGTCTGTATCTCAGGGGAGCTACACGGGCTTCACGGGATTCGCGTTCACTATCGTGGTGCCGGTGTTTCGCGGCGACTTTGTGCCGAATTCACTTTGCCGGGGGCTGCAATGATCCCTGGCGTCTTGACAGCCGAACCGACTGCAACTACAGTCCTGCCAAGAGATTGCGGGGTAGAGCAGTTGGTAGCTCGTCGGGCTCATAACCCGGAGGTCGCTGGTTCGAGTCCAGCCCCCGCTATGCCGGCCGTCCTCATAGCTTCGGCTGTCAGGACGGCCTCTTTTTGCGCAATGCGGCCATCCGGCAGGACGGCCATCGGCCCTATCACATCCGCCACGAACCGATTGATTTGAGACGGCGACATCAGCCCGGCGAAATTCGCCTTGGCTTCCAGGAACGCCCGCCGGCAATCGGTCATCAGATCGTCCATGTCGGCAACCGCTTGGACCGCCACCGCGTCCAATGCCTGCCGCAGGCCGTCGCGTTTCGCTTCATGTTCTGAAAGCTGCCGGGCAATCGCCTTTTTCGCCCCCGCTTCAATGTCAGGATCGACCAGCAATCGCGAAAACCCTGCAAGGAGCTTGTCCGATTCAGCGATTTCGCCCTTGAGTCGGGCCGACTCGGACCGGTTCAGTTCCAGCGCTTCCCGCGACATGGCCATGACTTCGTCAAGCACGCCGTCCATGTCGTCGAAGACGGCGGCCATCGCCGTCTGAATCCGGGCTAGGAGCTTGTCTTCGCGGACCGTCGCCCGGTTGCCGCATTCTCCCGCCCTTTTGGCCATGCGCCGGCCGCAACTGTAGTAGCGGTACTCGCCCTTGGCGTTCTTGCTCTTGCAGCAGTAATAGACGCTGCCGCACTCGGCACAAAACAGGTGCCTAGTGAATGGCCGGATTTCGCTTGCATCGCGTGGATGCTCTTTCGAGTTTTCAGCAAGTCTCGCCTGGACCCGCTCGAACGTCGCATCGTCGATGATCCGCAGTGATTCGTCTCGCGTGACCAGGTGCCGGTCTTCATCCCTCCAACGCGGCACGCGCTTGCCCGTGGAGCGATTGAGTTTGTAGCAGCGCCGGAGGAAGCGAACTTCACCGACGAGCATCCGATTCGTCAGGATGCCGCGGACCGTCGTGAAACCCCACGGCCCGCCGAGACGAGTCGGCACGCCCCGGTCCCGGACCCGGTTAGCGACTTCCTTGAGGCTGATCGTTTCCGAATCGTACGATTCAAAAACGAATTTGACCGTCGCCGCCTCTTCGGGATGAATCGCCAGTTTTTTCTTGCCGTCGCCGGCTTCGACAACGCGAAAACCGTAAGGGGGAGGACCACCCGTCCAGAAGCCCTGCTTGTGGCGCTGGACAAGGCCGTCGCGTGTCCGCTCCGCCAGCACACGGCTGTAGTCCGCCGCGACGACCAGTTGCACGCCACGGGCCAGCGCGTTTGTGCCTTCGGTAACGCTAACCACTTCAACGCCGTACTGTTCCAGGTCTTCAACGAGGACATGCGTTTCGGCGGCGCGGCCAAGGCGGTCGAATTTGTAAACGTAGAGCCGGTTAATGCGCCCGGCTTCCGCTTCCTGCATTAGCCGCAGCAATTCCGTCCGGCCGCCTGTCGTCCGGCCCGTCTTGGCTTCGTCTATGAAATGCTTGAGAGGATTTCCGGCCGCTTTTTCGCAGGACTCGATTTGCACGGCGATGCTTGTGCCGTCGTCCTGTGCGTGACTCGAATAGCGAGCGTACATCGCATCGTACTTGCGGCTCCCGCCGCTATCTTCGCCCTTCCTTCCGCTGCCATTCCGCTGTGCCGTGAGCATTACCATGATTGTCCCCGTCCGGCTTGGCCTCTTTTCCTGATCGCTTTCTGCGTTCGCGGTGAAGCTCCACGGCTCTCGCCGCGATAACGCTGACCAGCCACCGCCGCGCGGCGGCGTGGTCGCGTATCGGTATACCATCCGCCCCAATTGTAGACAGGCGCTCCGGCAGATTCTCGCCCGAATCGGCGGAAGGCATGGCAAGCGGTGGAGCGACCAGGCGCACGAATGGACTCCCAGGCAGCTACAACTATTCCTTTTCCGGTTCCGGCGGCTCTTGCTCCCGACCGTCGTTGCCCTTCTCGACTTGCTTGAGCCGTTCGTCCAGGATGGACGGCCGCTCGTCCGGATCGCGCAAATCCCCTTGCTTGTCCTGCATGACTTCGCCGGGCGTCTTCGTGCCCGCCATGCCATACACCGTCGGCTGGGCCACATTCGATTCCGGGTACGTCGCGGCGCGAAGTTCCGCGAGGCCCTGCCGGAACATCGCCGAGGCGTGACCGGCACCGAGTTTGGGCGTGGGTTCATTCCTTGCCATAACCAATCCTCCAAATCATCGAGGCATCAATCGCGCCGCAAGTCGCGGAACCGCTCCACGGCCCGGCGCTGTTCGAGATAGGCGTCGTTCATGTTGCGAGCACGCTCGCGTCCATAGCCTTCAGCGAGATTGTTCGAGATCAAGAGGCCGAGGGCGGCGAACATCAGGTATCCGCCGAGTGGCGGGCTGACGGACAGCACGACGCCGCCGACGGCAAAGGTGAACAACGGCTCGACCGTGCACTTGACCTTGACTTCGTCCATGCGGCCCGTGAAGCGCATCAGCCGGGGAGTGCCCGAGTACCGGCTATGGGGCTGCGGCAGATTGCGCTTTCTGCGAATGGCAAGCCGCGACCTCACTGCCGCGCACATGGCGACGTAGGCAAGCAGAAACACGAGCATCGGTTCTGGGTCGTGCCACGGTTCGCAGAAGGCGGGCCAGAAGAAGATGACAAGCAACGCGGCTCCGGCTTGTAGGCTGAGGTAGCGTTCTCCGAAGGAATCGGTCCTGTGAAGGAATACTTCAACCGAGACCGCCATCGTACGCGCCGCGAAAACAACTGCGCCGACGAAATTGCGAAAGCCGTTGCGATTGTCGGGGGGTTGGTTTTCGTGCATGGCAATGCTCCAGCGTTACGACCGTTGCCGAAATGAAGTCTCCAGCCAGGTGCGGCCGGAACTCTCGAACATCCTTCCGTTTTGAAACACGATGCCATCAACCATCCACTGCGGCGGTCCGCCGGTGCGGAGGCGCGTGAACTCCCGAGGCTGGACTTCAAACTCGAAAGTCTCCGAAAATCCCGCGGTCGTACTGCCGTCGTGGCCGAGCCAGTCGAGTCCCAGCGATGCCGTCCATTGGTCTTCGGCGTCGTAAGAGTTGTTGCCGCTGGCGAGGAATTGCCGTGAGCGCCCGATGAGCCGGGATGCCCATTCGTTCGTAACCGCGTCGCCGTTGGCATGCAGAATCTTCGTATTGAGATTCGCGAGCAACGAATCTGTCTCTGCCCGTGCTTTTTCATTGCCACCAAGGGCGGCGATGAAGTTGCTGTAGTTTTGAGACAGTAGAACGGTCGCTACACGCGCCGCCCGACACGTCGTCTGGAACTGCGTGTCATAAGACGTAACAAATACTTGACTTTCGTCAGCCCAAAGAAAAACCGGACGCGGATTTGCGGCGACGTTGCGCCGCTCGATGCTTCGCTGAAAGACATACTTCCACAAAACCTGAGCGAACTGTCCGACTTCGCCGAACTCTTTCACCGGCAGGTCAATCAGGATGATGTGTCCTCGTTCGACATCCTCCGGCGTCACGGTCGTATCGGTGCAGAACAATTCGCGTAGCAAGCCGCGCACAAGCAAGTCCGCCCACCCCATGAACGTCGCCTGAACAACGCTTCTAGTGCGCTCCGCCAGATTCACCCACTCCAAGAGGTAATAATCCGCGACGACGCCGAAGTCGTGTTCCTGGCGTGGTGTCTTGTCGCGCTTGTCAGCCTCCTTGAGGCAATGGAAACAAAACGATCCTTGCTGCCAGTCCTTGTCGCGTATCTGCGCCGGTGAAAGCGGCGCGGAGAGCACGACGCGCACCAGGTCCGGCACCGAGACGGTTCCAGTCGCAAGCGACATGAGATCGACGGCGTTGCGCATGCACTTCAGAGCGCCTTGTTTCCAGAACGTGCCATCCTCCCGTCCGCCTGATGAGGCGTTGCGTTC
Organism: uncultured Planctomycetaceae bacterium; assembly: GCA_964605185.1. Lineage (GTDB taxonomy): Bacteria > Planctomycetota > Phycisphaerae > UBA1845 > UTPLA1 > JACRIM01. The sequence goes on along the minus strand of CAZSBF010000036.1, from coordinate 11,163 downwards.
GCGGATTTCCATAACATTGGAAAAAAGATTCACGAGGTTTTCCGTGAGGCCGCTGCCTTCGCCACGTCGGTTCAATTCGTGATCGAGGAAGTTGAAGCGGCACTTTGCGTCCGGGCCGACGACAACGAGATCGCCAAGCCTGTTTGTCTCGCGGCAGTAGGACTCCCACAGCGCCCGCTCGTCGGACTTGGCCGTCAGCACCAATCCGCCGAATCCCGCAGACAAGTATGAGCGGGCGATGGTTGCCCCGGAACCACTCGTCTTGCCGGAGCCGGTGGCTCCGAGGATGAGCGTGCCTTCCACGGCGTTGCGCAACGTCCATGCGTCGTCGCGCGACCATCGCAGCAGTTCGTCGGACAATTCCCAACGAAGAGATCGCGCTTGGGGATGAGCTTTGCGTCGGAATAGTCTGCCGAGCATCACGCCGCCTCCCTTTGATCGTCGGCGTCAATACCTGACGGAGACGCGCCACGCTTGGCGGCCAAAGTTTGCTCGAACTCCGCCTCTTCGAGCAAAGTGCGTCGCTTGCGCTCACCAAGCGCCGCCTTCGCGGCACCAATGGATGCGACGATGTACCCAATGTCGTCCAGCCAGCCGATGCCGGGAACCACGTCGGGAAGCACATCAACAGGCGACGGCACGAGCACGAGCAGGCCAAGCGCCAGCGCCCACTTGGACATTTCCAACCCCACCGAGCGCAGCTTGGATTGGGGCAGGGATAGGAGGACCGCCGTTGCAATAAAGAACAGCGTTCCGCACAGCACGAAAATCTTTAGAAAACTGAAGAATTCAGCCATAGTTCTATTTCCTTTAACAATGCGGCGCTCCAGCAAACTGGAGCGCCGCGACCAACAATCGATCCAGCAGCTGCGTCAATCACTGTCGTGATCGCTAAGAATGACCGTCAAGATCATCAGTGCAATTTTCAACAACATCATGGGACAACTCCTTTCATGAGTTCGTTGCGGAAAACACCTTGGCAACTTCCGCAAGCTCCAGGTTCTGTGGCTCTAATTGTCTGACACGAGTCAGGAATTCTTCGAGCCACGAAATCAACGAGGTAAGCGTGAGATCGGCTCCAGCGACCGTTAGGGATCGCCGCGCGCCGAGCGGAAAAACAATTCGCGCGAGCTTCGGACGTGGCGGCCTTTGCGTTCGTGTCCCGCCGTTGAGGACTTTGTCGGACTTGATGCGTTTGACGAGCTTGTCACGCGTCAGGTGGCCGGCGAGCACTTCATCGATAAGCCGCTGTCGTTCACCCGGATCGGGGACTGTGGCGATTAGGTAGGCGCTGCTAATCGGAATGCGACCTTCGTCAATTAGGCCCTGCACTTCCTGGGGATGAACCAGAAGCGTCAGTAGCTTCGAAATCATCGACTCTGATCGCTCGCCGAGCTTGGCCGAAACCTCCGCGGCCGACCAGCCAGTCTCCTTCATCAGACGCTCGATCGCTCTTGCGCGCTCCACTGGTTTCAGATTGAAACGCAACGAGTTGGCCGCAAATTGGAGAGTCAGGAGTTCGGCAGTTGTCGGTGGATGGTCCGCAAGGATGATAGGCACTGTCTCCATGCCGAGTTCTCGCGCCAATTCGTGACGATGGTTACCGTCATCAACAAGCTTTTTCGCTCCTTCGACATGACCCAGCAATGGAACCAGGATTCCGCTCGCTGCCATGCTCCGCTTTAGCGTTTCCCGCTTTGGTGTTGAGACAAAGTCACGGATATTGCCGCTACTTTTGAGGTCTTCTACGCGTACGTACTCAACTGTCATTTTTTTCAATTGCTCTCCCATCACCGATCACTCCTCCGCTTGCGTTCGTGGCTCTCCATCAGCCATGTTGCCTGCATGCCAAGTTGGGCTACGCGAATTGCCCGACTCAAGACACAGATGTTGATCTCACAATTTCAGTATGCGCGCGCACCCAGAAAGAGTCTGGCATGAAGTGTGGCGGATGCTTCAAAGAGTGTGGAAGAGTTCGGAAGTATCTGGAAGAGTGCTCTGACTCAATTGGCTATGCGAGCGCGATATTGGCGCCATTGGCCATTTTGGCGCACCTCAATCAAGCCTGCTTGAAACAATTCATCTATCAATGTCATCGCGTCCCGACGATGTCGCTCGACTTTCGCACAGTCGAACCAGTCGGATTTTGTGCGCCAGGCATGCTCCGGGGAATGGTTTTTTCTAGCCCGTTGCCCCAACTGTGTGAGCGTCTCCAGCAGCTGCGCTGCGAAAGGCGAAAGAGCTACAGGTATCGTACTTTGGGCCTGCTCCTCTCGGATTCCGGCCTTGCAGTTTGTGAAAGGCACTTTTCCGATAGGGGAGGGCTTCTCCTGATCGAAGATCGAACGCGCATACTCCCGCCACCCGTCCGCATCATCACTGCGGCGTCGCGGGTCACGCCAAGTCCTGCTTGCAGGGCATCCGTTCAAATTCAACGACTTCAAAGAACTACACCACGGTTCTCGTAGAATGGCTTCCATCAAGGCAAGCAGGCCGTCGTTCGATATCGCGTTGCCACTTAGGTCAAGGACTCTTAACCGTGGAAATGCATCGCTGTGTCGGGCGAACTGCTCCGCACCCCGATCAGTAATATGGTTGTGTGGTAGCACAAGCGTTTCCATTTCTCTCAAGGCGCTTGGAAACTCGCTCATGCAATGAATGCCATTGTCTTCAATCCCATCACCGGAGAGATCGAGCCTGCGCAGTTTGATACGGCCACTTAGGCCTTGAAGGAGATCCCTTAGGCGCATATCGTCAAGGGAATTGTGTGTCAGGTTAAGTTCGCTCAGAAGTGGGAGACCGCCGATGATGTGTGCGAAGTGGCTTATTGGAAATTGGGCAAAAATACCCTCTCGGATCGTTAGGCCAACAAGTGAAGCAAGGCTCGCAAGTCTGTTGACAATGGACGACACGACTATCGCGTTCGGCCGCATACTTGTAATAGCGAGGCGGCGAAGGTGCGGAATCGCCCCAAACAAATCCCCCATTGCATCAGAAACCTTATGATCTTCTGGATGCAGGTAGCACCTCAATTCATTTACCGTGATGAGACGAGGCGCATACCGAATCAGCATGGCCACTTCACTAAGCGTTGGACAGCTGAGTTCGCGATCTAAATCAAGCAGCTCGTTGCCATTCGCTATCGTTAGTTCCAAACGCGCGAGGATCTCGGCGCAGCGATCAGATTGTTGCTTTCCGCTCATAGACTACGAATGCTCCGTGCAACTATGTGACAATCCGATTGATACCTAATAGCAACTGTGGTATCGGTAATACAGAACAATTCATCTGGCGTACGGACACATGATGATTGACAATCGCGTCACTGTAATTCTGGGCAAACTAAACGAACTCGCGGAGCGGCATGGACTTCTCGCTGTGGAGTTTTGCGCAACCTTGGATTCTGACGATGATGGTCGCCGAATTATTACATTCGTGACTCCGCCGAGCATTCCAAGCAAGCGACAACGATTCTTGCAGATGCTCCATGATCTGGATATCACCGACCCCGACTCCCTGACTCTGCGCGATACTGACGAGCGTTTGATTTCCATCCTTGACCGAGCCTTATGCAAAAGACCTCCGTTGCGAAATCGATGAGAGTCCATGCGGGTCGCTAATTGTATCTCCGATGCAGGACACCGCTTTGCGTTCGACCGACGATCACTCGTATGCCTCCTCGGCTGGTGAACGAATCCGAACTACGTTAAGGATTCGTTTACAAATCCGTGCTACGTCTTTTCGTGGTACACAAAGGATGTTATACACCCGTAGTTAACGCCCACGTCTCCGCTTAACCATTCGTCAACTTTCTCCGGCATGGAGGTCGCTTGAGTGAACAACTATTAACACTTCAACCGTCACGCGAGTTGACCCGGCTCGACACCATCGCGCCGCCTGTCATCATCGGCCAGGCCGGGAAAAACGCCAGGTTCGCCTACGCCGAATTCTTCGGCGACGAGATCGCGAGCGATTATACTCGCAAGGCGTACCGCCACGCCGTCCACCGCTTCCTCTTATGGTGCGAGGCCGAGGGCTTTGAGCTTGCCCGCATCCCGCCGGGCAGCGTCGGGCACTACATCCGAACGCTGACGACGGCCGAAGCCAGGACGGCATCCAAGCCGACGCAGAAGCTCCACCTGGCTGCGATCCGAAAGTTTTTCGACACGCTCGTCCAGCGGCACGCGATCATCCTGAATCCGGCCGCTTCCGTTCGCGGCCCGAGAGTCAGAAATGTCACCGGCAAGACGCCGGCGACGGACCCCGCCCAGGCCCGCGCCTTGCTTCAATCAATCGACACCGCCGACGTAGTCGGACTTCGGGATCGAGCAATTCTTGCAACCATGATGTACACGGCCTGCCGCGTAGGTGCGGTCTCGAAGCTACGGCTTTGCGACTTTTACACCGACGGCCGTCAATGGTATCTGCGCTTTGATGAAAAGGGCGGCAACGACCGGCAGATTCCCTGCCGGCATGACTTACAAGGCTATATTGAGGAATACATCGCCGCCACGGACGCCAGAGACCACGACGCGCCGCTCTTTCGCGCCGCACGCGGCCGGACGCATCAGCTATCCGATCGTCCGCTCCAGGCCAAGGACATCCACCGCATGGTCAAGGGCCGATTGAAAGACGCGGGCTTGCCTGCGATTCTGACCTGCCATTCCTTTCGGGCGACTACCGCGACCGACTTGCTTGAACAGGGCGTCCCACTGGAGGACGTGCAGGAATTACTCGGACACGCCGATCCGCGTACAACGCGCCTCTACGACCGCAGGGACCGCCAGGTGACCAGAAACGTAGTGGAGAGGATTTCGATCTGAACTTCCCATGCGGTTTGCAGCGGATTCCCGACTGCCACAATTTGTGTATGTATTCATCTCCCAACGGATAGCGTACTCCTCATTCTGCCGACTGATTCTGCGGTCTCCACACCTACCTCCGGCCCGATACAATGAAACCCACGATGGGCGAGACGAACGACCAGGCCGAGTCCCTTATTTTTGACAGCAACCTGCCCTCAGAGGAAAGGGTCAAGGTCCTGATGCCGCTCATCTACAAACAATTACGAGCCTGCGCCCAGGAACAACTAAACGCAGCACGGCCGGGACACACGCTCAGCGCCACGGCGCTTGTGCATGAGGCGTGGATCAAGCTCGCCGGACCTCGCCGGAATCAGTGGCAGAACAGCGCCCATTTCTTCAAGGCCGGTGTCCAGGCGATGAGGCAAATACTCCTGGACTACGAAAAGGCCCGCCGGCGAATCAAACGCGGGGGCGGCCGCGCCCAAGTAAACATCGAAGAAGCAGCGCAGCTCTCCGCGGCCGGGGACGGAAAATATCTCGATCCCATTGCCTTGAACGAGGCGATTCGTCGCTTGGAGGAAAGAGACCCTCGTGCCGCCGAGGTCGTGGAACTGCGTTTCTATGCCGGTTTGACCGAGGAACAGACGGGACACGTGATCGGCGTTTCCGCGAGTACGGTTAAGTATCTCTGGCAACACGCTCGCCAGTGGCTTGCCAAGGAACTTCACGATTCTGCGGGCAAATGAAAGGTTGCCATGCCCGACCCTCGTTACGAGCGGATTAAAGCCCTGTTTCTGGCCGCGTGCGAGCTTGACGACCAGGCTCGTCGTGACTTTCTGGACCGCGAATGCGCCGACGATCCCGAACTTCGCACTGAAGTTGAGTCGCTGATCCGCATCGAGCCGCCACGCAGCCTGCGACCGGGGGGTGCCCTCGACGCGATGGGACTCGATATTCCGTTCATTGAATCTTCGATTGCCTACATTCCGGGCAACCGAATTGGCGCTTATCGCCTCGTGGAGCGCGTCGGAGAGGGAACGTTTGGAGAGGTGTGGATCGCCGAACAGGAGAATCCCGTTGAGCCAACGGTCGCCATCAAGATCATTAAGTCGGGAATGGATACACGCGAGGTCTTGTATCGTTTCCAAATGGAGCGAGACCTGTTGGCGCAGATGCGCTCCTTAAACATCGTTAAGGTGCGGGATGCTGGCGCCACGCCGCACGGCAACCCCTATTTTGTGATGGAATACGTTGATGGCCCGACCCTGACAACGTATTGCGATTCGGCTCGCCTGACGATTCCGCAACGGCTTGAATTATTTGTTGATGTTTGCGGGGCCGTCCATCACGCGCATCAATTGGGCGCGATTCATCGCGACCTGAAACCGCAGAACATCTTGGTTGCCATGCAGGACGACAAACCCGTTCCGAAGGTGATCGACTTCGGCATCGCAAAGATTCTCACAACTGGGGACGACAAACCGGCATTTAGCACTGAAGCCCGCAGGGGGATGGGCACACTCGAGTACATGTCACCTGAGCAGACTGGCAAGCTCAGTTTTGGTATCGGCGCGCAGGCGGACGTGTATTCGCTAGGCGTGATCCTATACGAACTGGTCACTGGGACGCTGCCGCTCGACCTTCAGCTGCTCTGCAATGCGAGCTTTGACGAACAGGCCCGTATGATCTGTCAGGAAGACCCACCTTGGCCGAGCGCGCGGCTTATGAGCTTAAGCACTAACCAGAATCAGGTCGCACGATTCGGCAAACCGGAAGTTATTGCAGCGGCACGGCGCGCCTCCGACATTCAGGCGCTTAGGAAGCTGTTGGCCCGAGACTTGGATTGGATCATTGCAAAGGCGCTAGAAAAAGACCCCGCGCGTCGTTATGACTCGGTCGCAGCGCTCGCCGCCGACGCTCGCCGGTATCTGTCGGGCCAGCCTGTGAACGCCGTACCACCCAGCGCAGCCTATTACGTCAGCAAGTTTGTTCGGAGGCACCGGGTTGCGGTCGTTTCTGGAAGCGTGGTTGCGGCCACTGTCATCGCCGGTCTGATCGGCATCGGTCTCGCCATGTATCGCGCCGAGCGGGAGGCGCAGCGCGCCTTGCAAGCTGAGAAAGAGCAAGGGCGATTGCTTGCCCAGGTTGAAGGTCAGCGGCAGATCATCAAGATCGTCACGGACATGCTAGCACCTGTGAAGCCCTCCGCCGCAGCCGGACGCGATACCACAATCTTGCGCGAATCACTGGCGAAGGCCGCCCAAAGCATCAGCGACGGATATCTCCGAGGATTCCCGGAAGCCGAACTCGAATTGCGAATTACAATTGGCGACGCCTATCGCGAAATCGGCGACTATCCATCCGCACACACGATGCTTGATTCAGCCCCGGCGGTAGCCATCGCATACACAGGACTGGAGAGCATACCCTATGCCGACGCCCTCGATATTCACGCTACGCTGTTGCGAGACGAAGGCCAACTTGAAACGGCGCTGAACGAAGCGCAGGAGGCCCTCGGATTGCGGTCCCGCCTAGCTCACGGCGATCGACCTGACATCGCCAAGAACTTGGATCATGTCGGTAGTTGCCTCGTTACCGCCGGGCGACTGCGCGAGGCCATCGAAAAACATGAAGAGTCCTTGGCGATGCGAAGAAGGCTCTTCCATGGCGACCACGCTGATGTCGCCCAGAGCCTCAGCAACACGGCGGAATGCCTCCGCCTTATGTGGCAGTTTGATCGCGCGATTGCCTACTACCAGGAAGCTTTGGGTATGTACCGGCGTCTTGAGACGCCTCAGTCCTTAAACACTGCCATCGCGCTCAACAATGTAGCCAACTGTCTGGCCGAACGCGGCGAGCCGGCGGGTGCTATCACCCAACAGCGAGAAGCCCTGGACTTGTTTAAGCGGATCTTTCCAGGCGATCATTGTCTTGTCGAGAAGGGTATTAGCAATCTTGCCAACTGCCTTCAGGACTTGGGTCGAAACCAGGAAGCACTGACAGAACATGAGGCAGCGCTTGCCATGGCGCTGCGCCTCTTCCGTGGGGACCACCCCGACATCGTCACCAATTTGAATAACGTCGCGAGCTGCCTTGACTCCCTTAATCGCTCCGCCGACGCGTTGCCCAAATACGTGGCCGCCCTTGAGCGGCAACGACGGCTTGTGACAACAGATCACCCCATGACCATCGGGATTCTAAACAACATCGGGAAATGCCTTCAAGCACTCAAACGCTACGATGAAGCACTCCCGCGGTACCACGAAGCGTTAGCCATGTCCGAACGCATCCTCTCGGCGAGCGACCCCCGCATCGCGCGCCTCCATAGCAATCTCGGCACTTGCTTGACGATAATGGATCGCCGCGGCGAAGCCGAGGAGCACTTCGCCCAGGCTCAGGCGCTCTACGAACACTCCGCTGATGCGCCGCCTAATCATCGACGCGAGAATCTGCTCAGTCTGATCGAATTGTACGACTCTTGGCCGACCGACTCTGCCCCTACGGAAAGGGAACGAATGGTCGCCACTTGGCGGAGTCGGCTCGCAGCATTTGACGCCGGTACTACCGCTCCACCGACCACGATGCCGGATCGGGAGTCCCCCCCGTAATCGCTGCTTCCAAGGCGCAAGTCGCTGGAACACGACAATGGGGAACCTATCCCGGTTCCGGCCTATTCGTAGCGTCGCCGAGGGGCTGGACGACCATCCAAGCACGGACCCACTCTTAACCGGCTCCCTCACGGCCAAAGATGCTCAGATTTCTTTGTCCGTAGCGACTGCAAACGTCGCTTTGAGGTCGGAGGTGGGCTATCCCGCCTTGAGGCTGGCCTGCGCCCTATTCGCGGGGGCATTGCAAGATCGAGATTTGGCGAAGGGAGATCATGACGATGAAAACACAAAAACACGCATGTGCAGCGGGATCGACCGACATCATCTTGAGATTCGGTGGGCGATCCTCCGTAGTCGGGGCTCTCGTCGCTATAACCTCCGCCTGTTTGTATGCCTCAAGTCTGAGCGCCCAGCCAGTACTCATCACGGCCCCGCAGACGGTTGGGCCAACTGATGCGACAATAACACCTACAGGGGGCGGGGCCCCCGTGCCACTGGCAACCGCGCAGATCACCGTTCGTGGCACGACGCTAACGATAAACGGCCGGCACACGATCGCAACTCTGACCATCGAGCGGAACGCGAGCAACCAGCCGGGCATTCTCACACATAGTCAAGGAACAACATGGGACTACTCCGGGAACGAGACAGACATCGTCGAGGGACTGTATCTAATCATTAATAGCAACGTGTCCATCCAAGGGCCAAGCGTCATGCCGCCGTTGCAGGGAAGCCGGATCGACATAAATGCACGCGGTGGGCTCGGCTTCGTTGGTCTCGGCGCGGGTGGATCGGCCCAAGGCTTCAGCGGCGGTGGTGCCGGGTACGGCGGTGCGGGCAGCGACAGCCAGGGCAGTTCGCAGGCGACACAATCTCCCGGCGGTTTGGGAGGGTTTTGCTACCCGTACTTCTCCGTGAACGTTGACTCTCCGAACCTACTGGGCTCCGGGGGTGGAAACGGCTGGCTCGGAGGCACAATGGATGCAAACAGTGGCGGCGCGGGCGGCGGTGCCATACGGCTAGAGGTGAATGGCACACTGACCGTGGACGGCCAGATTATAGCCGGCGGTGCGAATGGTTTCCGCGCACTGAATAATGGTTCCGGTACGAACGGCGGTGGAGGATCGGGCGGTAGCATCTACCTGACCTGCAATACGATCGCGGGCAGCGGAACTATTTCAGCAAACGGAGGAAACGGCGGCTCCGATTGCTGTCAAGGTGTCGGTGGAGGAGGTGGAGGAGGGCGGATTGCCATCCGTTACACATCGGGGTCTTTAACCGGCATTACCCGGCGCGCCACCGGCGGCACGGGCGCCAATTCACTACGAGGGGGCGCGGGCACGATCTATACCAAGCTTGCGAGCGACGTTCGAGGCACATTGACCATCGACAATGACAATGTCGCTGGTGGCGAAACGACTGAGTTCTATGGGCAAGTGACACTCAATGCCGACGTGGTTGTGAAGAACCTTGGTCGCCTCGGGCCGGCGCATGGTTCCGCTCTGGATATTGAAGTTTCAGGAAATGTCCATGTAATGGCGAATGGGAGCATCCTAGCCGACTATCGTGGTTTGCCGGGCTCGATGGGTGACGGTCAAGGTGGATCGGCCCAAGGCTTCAGCGGAGGCGGTGCTGGCTACGGTGGTGCGGGTAGCGACGGGCAGGGCAGTTCGCAGGCGACACAGACGCCCGGCGGCTTGGGCGGCTTTTGCTACCCGTACTTCTCTGTCAACGTTGAGTCTCCAATCCTACTGGGCTCTGGTGGCGGCAACGGCTGGCTCGGCGGCACGATAGACCCCAATAATGGTGGCGCGGGCGGTGGCGCAATACGGCTCACAGTCAATGGCACACTGACCGTCGACGGGCAGATTACAACCGGCGGCGCGAACGGCTTCCGTGCTTTTGACAATGGTTCCGGCACCAATGGAGGTGGAGGATCGGGAGGCAGCATTTACTTGACCTGCAATGCAATCGCGGGCAGCGGAACGCTTGCAGCGAACGGAGGAAACGGTGGTTCCGGCTGCTGCCAGGCCGTCGGCGGCGGCGGGGGCGGCGGGCGAGTCGCCATCTACTACACGACAGGCTCCGTGGCTAGTATCACGATGAGTGCTGTCGGCGGAACTGGTGCAGATTCCCGGCGAGGTGGTGCAGGCACGATTTACGTAAAGCGCGCTGTGGATCCACGAGGAACGATCTTCGTTGACAACGGAAATGTCGCTAATGGCGAAACAACCGAATTCTACGGACCTACGTCGCTCAATGCCGATATCGTCATCAGAAACCTTGGCCGGCTTGGGCCCCCACATCCCGCTCCCAATTCTCCAAGCGCGGCCGACGGCATCCTCGAACTCACGATTAATGGCAACATGCAGGTGACATCAAGTGGCTCAATTTACGCCATCGGTAGAGGATTCGCCGGATCAACCGGGTCCGGACAGGGGTGGTCCGCTCAGGGGCTCAACGGCGGAGGCGGTGCTTATGGTGGATCAGGCGGTGTCGGTCAACCGAGTGCCCCTGGAGGGTCAACAAATGGCTCGGTCCTTGATCCTTCTGATCTAGGCTCCGGGGGCGGTAACGGCTGGCTCAGCGGAACAATTGACCCAAACAGCGGCGGCGCAGGTGGTGGTGCTATACGGCTCACGGTGAATGGTGCGCTTACCGTGGACGGCCAGATTACAGCCACTGGCGCGAACGGTTTCCGCGCTTATGACAATGGTTCCGGCACCAACGGAGGGGGAGGATCGGGAGGC
>CAZSBF010000035.1:0-40676 GCA_964605185.1 uncultured Planctomycetaceae bacterium | reverse complement strand
GCTTTGCTATTGGCAATTGCCGGCGCGGTGGCTGGGAAAGACGATCAATATTCATCCTGCGCTCCTGCCGAAGTTTGGCGGCAAGGGGTTCTACGGGAAGCATGTGCATGAGGCTGTTTTGGCGGCGGGGGAGGCCGAGTCGGGTGCCACGGTGCATTGGGTGGACAACGAATACGACCACGGTGCAATCATCCGCCAGTCGCGATGCCCCGTGGAACCGGGGGATACGCCGGAGTCGCTTGCGTCGCGGGTGCAAGGGCTGGAGTTCGCACTCCTATCATCGGTAATAGGCGAAATGCGCGATCGGCGGCGGGCGGGGACGTGGTAGGGGCGAATTTTCGTCGAAATTGTGAGGTTTTTCGGCCCGTCTATTTTGATCCTTACCCCTGACGCGGATAAAATCGATGGTTTCCGCAGAGTTGCGCTGGAGGGTGAAGTACGTGGCCATGCCGTTTCGCGACATGACAAGTCGGATTGCGCCTGTAATCGCATTGGTTGTCGCATTGTTCCTCGTTCCGCGCGAGGCTCAGGCTGATCCGGATGTGTTCACCTGCCAGGTGGGCGATGCGTTCACGACCTCCGGCTATTTCAACTACGGATCGGTCGGCGGCATTCACGCTTTCTCCATTCAATCACAGTCGTGCAATCAGGGCTCGACGTATGCCAACTGGATCGAGGGGACGAATCAGCACCCGGTGATTGCTCAAAACCTGTTCCGCCTACGCAACGGACGGTTCGAGCATATTGGTCAGGCGTGGCTGAAGCATGGTTTTTTCGTTGCGGGGGAGGACGGATGCTCGATCTGCACCGGAGACGGCGATTTCACCAAGCTCGAACCGGGTTGTTGCGATACGTATGGCGCGTCGCTCAACGGGTTCCAATCGTTGCTTGGCCCCAAGTCGGAAGTGAATGCATCGACGGGCGTTTTCCCGTATCCGCCTTGTGGAGGGAACTGCCCTGAGGTTGACGATGGAACGGATCGGCGGCTGCAGGTTGCCGACGCGGACCTCGATATAGACCAATCCGTCATTTACATCGTGGAAATACAGTATGTCCTGCAAGATGACTGTCAGGCTAATCCACGCACGGATTTCAATAATGCATCGTGGCGGCGGATCGGCATGACCGGCTTCAAGCAGTTATCGACATGGTTGTCGAATACCGCGTCGGGGTATCCGGCGATCGATGCATGGACGACCTACCAAGCTGGTGTTACGGCGGGATTGGTCGATGTGCCGAATGACGGCCGGTTCTATGTTTCGGCAAAGGCGACGGACCTAGGTGGCGGCGTGTGGCACTATGAGTATGCCGTGCAGAATCTGAATTCCGATCGCTCGGGTGCATCGTTTTCAGTTCCGGTGCCGGTGGGAGCCACGGTGAGCAATGCGGGCTTTCACGATGTCTTCTATCACAGTGGCGACCCATACGACAACACGGATTGGAGCCTTCCGGCCAACGGCGTGACGACGAGCAATGCGCTGGTTTGGGCGTCGCAGGCCTTTCCGAGCGATCCGGACAATGCGAACGCCCTGCGCTGGGGAACGCTTTACAACTTCCGATTCGACATGAATGTGCCGCCGGACACGGGTGTGGTGACAATCGGGTTGTTCAAGCCCGGCACGCCGACTACCGCTTCGGTGGGAAGCGTCGCGCCGCGAGCTTGCGCATGCGTGGGTGATATGAACGGCGACGGGAAGTTCGATGGGTTGGATGTTCCGGCGTTTGTTGCAGCGTATCTTGGAGTGACGCCGAGCATTTGTGCGGATCTTTCATTGCCGGCAGGTTCGACGCCGGATAATGCGGACTTGGCGCAATTCGTGTCGCTACTGCTTGGTACGGGTACGTGCCCCTAGACTCTCGACTCAAACTCACCCGAACAAATCAATGTCATGCTTCTTGCATGGACCTCACGGCATCAAGGTCGGCGTCCAGGCCGGGCTGAGGGAGAAGGTATTGGTGCTTGAATTGTTCGGCCGTGCGGGCGCGTTTTGCGCGGAGTGCGCGGTCGCGTTCGGCGAGGCGGTCGGTCGGCAGGGCGACGACTTCCACGGGGCCCAGTCGCAGCGTCTTGCGTTTTGATTCGTATTCGATGTTGATGCCGCACAGGGCGCGGTCGAGCTTCTTCGCCAGATCCTTGGCGTCCTTCGAGGCGTTCATTTCCACATAGAGACGGTAGAACGGCACTTCGGCCCAGCGCGGAGCGAGGATGAAATTTGTGATCGACGCATCGCTCCCCGTCGCCGCCTGCATGGCCATTACCACTTGATCTTCGGTGAGTTTTTCGCCTGCCATGGACGACGTGTGGGCATCGCGGCTGAGAAACTCAATCATCGGTGCCTGACTCATGCGGCCCGTAACGCGGACTCGGTCGCCGAGGTCGTAGCGGAAAAGGCCGCTGAAGTTGGTGAGCAGCAGAAAGTACTCGCCGCCGTCGGCGAGTTCATGGCTGCGGAGCACGTTCGGCTTGCCGGTGCCATATTCGTCGGCGGGGATGAATTCGAAGAACTGGCTCGTGACGGCAAGAACACCGGAGGCCGTGCCGTCGGCGAGCGGGATCGACATGCGGCCTTCGCTGGCGATCAGGCCGATGTCGCGTGCGGGGACGTTTCCGAAGAGAGGGAGGAATTGCGAGTGATACAGGCCCATGGTGCCGCCGGTCCAATGGGCGAGAAAGCCAAGTCGCCAGTAGTCCTTCGGAAGCAGGCGGCCGGTGCGCTGGACGATTTGTTCGAGTTCGCGTGCGCGAGTCGCGTCGGGTGAGAGGCGCGGCGCCAAAGCGGTTCTTATCTGCGGATCGACGGCCATCTTCGGATTGAGTGTGCCGTCGCGGATGTCGCGGATCAGGGCTTCGCGATGTTCGTCCGCGGTGCGGGCAAGGGCGAGGAGCGTGGCCGGGTTGGCGGTGACCAGCCAGGCCACATTTTTCGGTATGGCGAGGCGCATGATGGTGTAGTACTTGGCGGTGGTGTCGGCGATGCCGGCAATGGAGAGCGGCGACGTGTAATACTTGCGAACGAGTTTCTTTTGCGTTGCGGCGAGAAGGCCGGTGATTGCGCCGCAGGGGACGCCGGAGGGCGCGGCGTGGTCGTTCATGGGGCTGGTGACCTGCACGATGTGGCGGAGCAGGCAGCCATCATGGTCGAGGATCGCCTTGAGGCCCCAGATGTTCCAGCCGGCACGGCAATCGGCGAGGGCGCGCTGGGTGATGGGGATGTATTTGGACTGAGCCGTCGTGCCGCTGGTGAGGGCGAACATGAGGATTCGCTCGCCGGGAGAGAAGAGGGCGTGGACGTCGCCGCTGCGAACGCGGTCGATGTAGGGGGCGAGATCTGCGTAGGTTTGGATCGGTACTCGATTGGCGAAGTCGCGGTAGGCGCGGGCCGAGGACAGTCCGTGGTCGCGTGCGAAGTCGCTGCCGGACGATGCGGAGAGGATCTCTGCGAGCACGCGGTCCTGGGTTTCCGTAGCACTCTCAACTGCGCGAAAGAACCGCTGCGTCGTGGTTCGTGCGTGAGTCTTCGCGAGGGTGGCGAAGATGCGGTCAAAAAGTGAAGTGAAAGGCACGCGACGGAAACTCCGATTTCAGATTAGGGCAACGACGTAAGCCGGGATTCGGAACGAAACTGCCAACTATGGAGTCGCCAACTTCATAGTTACGTTTGGCCCCTTGGCGGATTGGCTCAGATCCCACGTCACCGAGATTTCAATATTCTTGCCGGCCTTTTTCGCGTCTTCTCGATAGGAATCCAAGGCGGAAATAAGGCTAGCCATCGTCTCCAACATTCGTCGTTGCTCGACAAGGCGATCATGTTCGCATCGCGCACTTTCTGTTTGTGCCACGAGTTCATCATATTTGCGTTTTTTAGCATTTAGGTCCAGTTGTTCGAACTCGGCAAGACTGAGGCGGTCTTTGGCCACGCAGAGGGTATCAAGAGTGTTTAAGAACTCGCGGCGGGTTTCCTCAATGAGATCAGTGTTCGATCGTAAGATGACTTCCGCTTGGGTGGATTGCATTTCCTGCTCCAGCGCATCACGCACAGCCTTTGCCGCTTCAAGCCGAACGGCGGTGACTGTGTCGCCGGAAGAAGAGAGGGCGATGACATCCAGCTCGGCGTTTCGAAGTCGTTCTTCGATTCGACACACTCGGGGATTCGAAGCGACACGATTTTGGAGATCATTCGATATGGGGGGGTCTTCTGGCCTTACAGTATGGACGGCTTCGTAATTCGCTTTCAAAGCGTCGACCTCAACCGCTTTCTTAACAATGATCGCACGTAAAGTCTCAATTGCCTGACGATTTCCATCCACTTGCAACAGGCCATCCCCGTATTCAAATTGGAATTGGTTGGCTGCCTGTTGGCACTCATCGAGTTTTTTCCGGGCAAGTTCGATTGACTTGTCCAATTCGGCGATTGCAGCCTTTGGCGTACAGTCGCCTGTTGGATTCACACTTGCCTCCAAGGCTTGTGCGTCCTGCCTCGCGGGTTGCCAGGCGAAACACGTCAATAGTGCGAGTCCGAGCGTGAGTGGAGTAATCACAGCAACAACTCCTTTCCAAGGATAGCGACACGAGAACGGGCCACGGTTCGGCGTTTTGCGTACGCACTAATTGGCGTTTTGCCGACACATGCCATACCCTTCCTCTACGACTTAGAGTGCCGAGGCGTTCATGTCGGTTGGACGTCAACCATCCGTTTGGCCCCTATTTTCCAACTGTTGCGGCCATTTCTTTGGCCGATTTGTAATATTGCAGCACACGCTTGGGGTCGGGCTGATCTTCGGCCGGAGCTGCCGCGACAGCACGCTCTTGCGCGGCGATTGCCGCGTCGATCATGCCCAACTCGCAATGAACCCGGGCCAACAAGGACAGCGCGTCCGCATCCTTGCCCTCCGTCAGCTGCTCCAACCGCCGAGCGACGCGGAGCATCAGGCCGGGGTTTCGCTCGGCGAGGCTGCGCTCGAACTGGAATTCAATGACCTGCTGCAGGGCCTCGGGGTTGTCCTTCATGGTGGATTCGATTTTGGAATCGATCACGAGCATGTCGTCCATCCGGTCCAACTCGCCGAGGAAGTGCCGCTTCATGAGCAGCGGCATCAATTCCTGCGGTTTCACGGATGCCATGTCATCCATGATCTTGAACAGCTCCGTCGGGGTCGACGTTTCTCCGTTGGCGCGGTCCTTTTCAAACTGCTCGGCCACGGATCGGGCTTTTTCCAATAGCTCGTCGTATTTTTTTGCGGCGGCGGCGGCGGCTTTGCCCGTCTCGGCGGTGTAGGTTCCCGCGACCGCGCCCTTAAGGGCGCGGGGCATCTCGGGGTCCATGGGGTGGCCTATCCAGACGATGACGCCGGTTTTGTCGACGACGAAGGCGTGGGGAATGCCCTGATCCTCGAGCATCCATGCGGAGTTTGTTTTGTTTTCCTTGTCCGCAGCGACGTGGTAGGGCATGTCGATGGGTTTGCCGGTCTTGGGTTTGGAGAGGAACTTCTCAATGATGGCCGGGTCTTCGCCGCTGATGCCGACGATGGTGACGCCGGACTTGCCGAGTTCGCGATGAAGATCGGCGAGGTGGGGGATGCTGAGCCGACAGGGGCCGCACCATGTTGCCCAGAATTCGACCAGATAGACGGATTTGCCCGCGTCCTTCTCGCCGGGGAGGGTGGCCGGAGCGGTGGTCAGCCACTTGTTGATTTGAATCGGCGGGGCCTTGTCGCCGATGGCAGGCACGGCGAGGGCGGATGACACAAGCGTTGAGATGGCAACAACGGCGAAACCGGGGCGGAGCATAGGGGCCTTTCCAACGGGGTATTTGCATGCACTGGCGACACGCGATCGCGTCGCAGTTGATTCAAGGATTGTCCCCGGGGTATCGTGAATCCGCAAACGAGCCAGTGAGTCGGAATCTGCCGGGAGCGCGCCGTGGGCGAACAACAACACAATGCCGCATCGGTCTCGCTGCCGGTCTATGCCGGGACGCCGCACGAGTGTCCCTATCTTCCGGGTCGAACGGCGACGAATGAGTTTATCGTAGCCACGTCGCTTGAGGCGGGGTTGTATCAGCAGCTTATGGACGCGGGATTCCGGCGCAGCGGCGAAATCGTGTATCGGCCCCGGTGTGAAGAGTGTCGCGAATGCGTGCCGATTCGCGTTCCCGTGGCGACGTTTCTGCCGACGCGCTCGCAGGGCCGGGCGGCGGAGAAGAACCGCAATGTACGCGTGGAGATCGGGTCGCCACAATTGACGGATGAGAAGTGGCGCATCTATGAGGCCTATCAGCGCGACCAGCACGATGGGGCGATGAACTCGGGGCGCGAGGAGATGGAGGCGTTTCTGTATCGATCACCGACGACGACGGAGGAGTTTGTCTATTGGGTGGGGGACCGGGTGGTTGCATCCGGGATTGTCGACGTTACGCCGGAGGCGATGTCGTCCGTTTATTTCTATTTTGATCCTGCCGAGGGGAAGCGAAGCCTTGGCGTCTTCAGTGTGTTGCGGGAGATTGAGGAATGCCGGTCGCGAGGATTACCGTTTTGGTATGGGGGCTACTATGTGCGGGGATGCCGGAAAATGAGCTATAAGGCTCACTACAAACCGTATGAATTGCTGGGGGATGACGGCGTTTGGCGGGTGGGGTAGGATTCCAGGCGCACATTCGACTCTTCGTTCGCCAAGGAGCCTGTCATGGAAATGCCGAAAGTTACCGATGCACATCGCAAGCTGGACATCCTGGTTGGTTCGTGGACCGGCGAGGAGCGAATCTCACCGTCGCCATTTGACCCGCAGGGAGGCACGGCCATTGGGCGCGTTCAGAATCGCTTGGCACTGGACGGCTTTGCGGTCGTGCAGGACTACGAGCAGGAGCGCGGCGGCAAGGTGACGTTCCGCGGTCACGGCATCTTTCGGTTCGATGGCATGCAAAACAACTATGTCATGCACTGGTACGACTCGATGGGCATGCCGCCGGGGGAATATCGCGGCACGTTTGACGGCAATGTGCTGGTGCTCATGAGCACGACGCCATTCGGGCAAAGCCGGGCGACCTTCGACTTCCGCGAGAAGGGGCGATACGTGTTCAAAATGGACGTCTCGCCGGACGGTGCGAATTGGCATCCGTTCATGGAAGGGTCGTACCAGAAGAGCTAGGAGCGGCGTTATCGGGCGGGTGGGGAATCGGTCCGGTCAAGGATCACATCAAGGGATAGTGGCAGCGGCTCGATGAAGAGGGGGGCGGCGTGCGGTGCGCGCCCACCTTTCCTACGGAGCCGGACATGTTGCAGCACGAAACCATCGAGGCCATCAAGCGTTCGGCGTCCATTCCCTCCATGCCGATGATTGCGACGCGTTGTTATGAAATGACGCAGGACGTCGAGTGCGATTATGGCAAGCTCGTGGAATTGCTCAGCACCGACCCCGGCATTGCGACGGATGTGTTGCGGCTTTCAAACTCCGCGCTGTTTGGTGTTACGCGTCAAGTCGCGTCGCTTCGCCAGGCGATCTCGCTTCTCGGTGTGAAGCGAATCCGGGAATTGGTGTTGGCCCGCTATCTCGTTCAGCAGATGCAGAGGAACGAAGCAGAGATTATTGATATTTCGTATTACTGGCGGCGATCGCTGGCGACGGCGATCCTCGCGGCCAAGTTCGCGGATACGTTATGCCCGGCGCAGCGCGACGAGGCCTTCATTGGCGGCCTGTTGGCGGATGTGGGCGTTGTCGTGATGGCGCGGGCCCTGCCGGTGCAGTATGCCCCGGTGGCCGAGCGGTACAAGCCGAATCAGCCGGAGAACTGGTTGCAGAGCGAAGCCGCCTTGATGGGCGTGACGCACTGCGAAGTCTCGGCGATGGTGATTGAGCAGTGGGGCCTGCCGGTGTCGCTGGTGGAGGCGGTGCGCTATCACCACAGCGCGGCGACGGAGATGCCCGCCAAGGGTTCGGGCGTGATTCTGGCGCGGGCCATCGGCGGGGCGCAGTTGATCGCCAAGATTCTCTCGGAAGTGACGGATGTTCCGACCGCGGTCAACGCCTGCACCATGGCCATGAACCGTGTCAACCTGAATACGAATGTGCTGATCAAATCGCTCGACGGCATCGATGCCGAGATACGCAATGTAGCCGATCTGCTCAAGGTTGAGGTGCTGAACAGCAAGATCTTCGCGTTGCTGGGTCGGCAGTTGATTGAGAATCTGCACGCGGTTGATATGGTGGTCTAGCGCGGAATGATTCGGCGGCGGGCCTAATCTTTGATCGTTCGGCGATTCGGTAGCCGCTGATCGCACGGCACCGCGTTTTCATTTCCGATCCACTGATCCCACTTCGAATGATCCGCGATGTCGACACCCTCGGCACGGGCCTGGCGCTGGAGGTAGTTCTGCAATTCCATGAGGAAGTCCGTATCCATCAACTCTGGATGATCGCCGAGGTGTTGGTGGAGGATGCGATACACGAGTTTCAGCTCATCGCGATCGAGTGCGGCGATGACGGCGTCGGCACATTCTTCAAAGCTCATGGGCAACTGCTCCTGTACACATCATAGCAGTTTGATGGTGAATCCGCCCTTCGGATCACTCAGTTCTTGATAATCGTCGCCATCGCGTCGGCCATGGGCCGGCCCGGGGATCGGCCAAACGTTGATGCGAATACGTCGGAACAGAGGCTTACGTCGGCTGGGCGTGGCTCCGAGAACGCGATTTCCGATTGGCGCGTCGGAATGAGAAGTGACTCCTCACAGCGCTGGGCCATGGCCATGATTCGGCCCATGTCGAGGCGGGAGAGGCGCTGCGGTCCGGCGATGTGCAGCAGGCCGGTGAAGTCGCTTTGGGCGAGGGTGATGAGCGCTGCCGCGGCGTCGTCGAGCCAGAGAGGGGAGCGGAATTCGTCTTCGAAGAGCCTTTGCGATTGCCCGTCGCGAAGGGTCTGGAGCTGGTTGCGAAACGTGGTCGCTCGCATCACGTCGGGCAGGCCGTACATAAGCGGGAGTCGGGCGGCGACGGCTTTGGAATATGCGAGGGCAATGCGTTCGCCGTCGAGCTTGGATTGGCCATAGATGGACAGCGGCAACGGCCAGTCGGTTTCTTTGTAGTTGCCAGTCTTGCCGTCGAAAACAAGGTCGGTGGAGATGTACACGAACCGCGAACCCAATTCCGCGACATTTTCGACAAGATTCGCGGTGGCCGTGACGTTGATGGCTCGTGCTTTCTTCGGATCGTCGAACGCGGATTGGACATTGGTCATGGCCGCGGCGTGAATGACATGGGTGGGTTGGAGCGATCGGATGATTTGCGCGACGGCGTCGGCTTGGGTGAGGTCAATGCGAAGGGTCATCCCGACGAGCGGCGCGGGCCCGGTCGGGGAGATCAGGCCGGTGGCCTGGGCACCGCTGCGCGCGAGTGTGCGAAGGAGGACGCTGCCGAGTTGCCCGCCGGCACCGGTGATGAGCCATCGCTGATTTTCTTGGTGCATGGTTTCTCGCCTGCATGACGACTCATGGGTTTTGCGGCATCATGGCGGGATGGATGCAGCGTCGTCAACACGCGACCGATCGCTCGGACTTGGGTACGTGGGCGTCCTCTGCGCCGCGGTGGGCGTGGTCCTCGTCGTTCGGCCGTATCAATGGATGAACGACGACGCGTATTTCTATTTGAAGGTCGCGCTCAATCACTCACGCGGGCTTGGGAGCAGCTTCAGCGGGTTATCACCAACGAATGGGTATCACCCCCTGTGGCAGTGGATGTTGATGGGGCTGTTCGATGTGCAGCAGCCGAGCGTAGAGGGGGGATTGGTCGCCGCGCGGGTGTTGTGCTGGGTGGTCATGGTGGGGGCGTTGATCACGTTCCTGCGATTTGCCACCGGAGCCTTTGGAACCGCATGGGGGGCGGCGAGCGTTGCCGTACTTTCGATCTTCGCGACGCGGGGCGTTTCGTGCATGGAGTTCTGGCCGGCGGTTTGGCTGCTGGGGCTGGTCCTATTACGGGCCTCGCGGGAGAGTTCAAGAACGACAGGGCTCGGCGATTCGCTGGTGAGTGGGTGTTTGCTTGCGTTGTTGATTCTTGCACGTTTGGACCTCGCGGTATTTGTCGTGGTCCTGCTCGTAGCAAGCAGAATCCGTCAGCCGGGGATTGCGAAGTGGGCGGGTTGGATACAAGCGAGCGTTGTAGCGTCGACCATGATTGCCTATGCGGTTTACAACGCGCGGACGTTTGGTCATGCGGCGTCGATTTCCTCAATGCTCAAGTCGACGTTTCCGACGCCGGTCATGCCCGGCGCAGCGACGCTGTTGTCGACGAAGCACGCATGGCCGGGGTGGGCGGCGGCTATCGCATTGTGTTTCGTTCCGGCGCGCGGCGGGTCGGTTCACTCACATGTTCGTATAATCCGAATTCTGGCCGTGGCGACGTTGGTCCACGCGACGGCGGTCCTGATGTTCACGCGATGGCCGGCGTTTGGGATTTGGTATTGGGTGCTGTCGTATGCGTCGCTGGCGGTGTTTGTCGGTGAAATG
The DNA here is from genome assembly GCA_964605185.1 of uncultured Planctomycetaceae bacterium. GTDB lineage: Bacteria > Planctomycetota > Phycisphaerae > UBA1845 > UTPLA1 > JACRIM01. Next base: position 30,180 of record CAZSBF010000035.1, on the reverse strand, counting down.
GGCCGACGGGTTAACATCGTGCGGGCGGCGGCCGTTGTCGTCGCGTTGGCTGGGCTTTGGCATGCAGGGGCGATTGCCGACGCGTTGATTCGATATCCGGATCGGCCCGAGGGTGAGATGGGTCGGCAGTTCGCGGCGCACATTCCGAAGGATGCGGTGGTGTTTCAGGTTGATGCGACGGGTATGACGTCGTACTTGAGCGATCGAACGATCATCAACGGCGACGGGCTCATGAATAATCGGGAGTATCAGAACGCGGTCGGCAGTCACGCACTCGACGCGTATTTGACCACGTATGGCGTGACGCACATCGTGCATGACGAAGCGGAAGCCCTCGGCAACGATGTCGCTTCCGGTGATTATCGAGTGGCAAAATACGATGTCCCGTGTCATCTCGAAGGAACGAAGACGACACTGGCGTTTCGGCGTGAGGATGAGGTCGCCCGGTGGACGGTGGAGTGGCCGGGTCAGATGTTTCCGTGGCCGCGGGATGGGCATCGGCAAACGTTTGTGGTGTGGCGGCGGAAGTGATTCAGCGAATGGCGACACAGGTGTCCACGACCTGGCGGATCTCCTTCACGTCATGGACGCGGAGCATTTCGACGCCGGCGAAGGCGCAATGTGCGGCGACCGCAGCGGTGCCCATCAAGCGGGCCTTGGGGTTGTCCTCGCCAAGGAGCACGCCGAGGAACTTTTTTCGCGAGGGTCCAACGAGTACGGGCCATTTTCCACGGAATTCGTGAATTGCCCGGATAAGGGCGAGGCTGTGTTCGGTCGTTTTTCCGAAGCCGATGCCGGGATCGATCATCATGCGTGATACGTCGACACCCGTCTGCTCCAACTCACGGCTGCGAACTTCGAAGAACGCGCGAACCTCGGAAACGACGTCGTGGTACGTAGGGTTGGCCTGCATCGTTTCCGGCGTGCCCTGCATGTGCATGGCGATGAATGGAACGCGGCGGGCCGCAAGAAGCGCGGGCATCGCGGGGTCGTGTCGGGCGGCGGAGATGTCGTTGACGATGTCGGCGCCGGCGTCGAGGGCGGCCGCGGCGACCGCTGCGAGGCGCGTGTCGACGGAGATGGGTAACGAGAAGCCTGTCATCCGTAGTTCGCGTATCACCGGCACGATTCGGTCGATCTGCACATCGGGAGGCATGGCGGCGGAACCCGGCCGGGTGCTTTCGCCGCCGATATCGATGAGATCGGCGCCATCGCGTTGCATGTCGAACGCACGGGCGACAGCCGATTCCACGGTTGCAAACTCGCCGCCATCGCTGAAGCTGTCGGGCGTCACGTTGAGGATGCCCATGATGAGCGTTCGCGGGCCGAACGCGAGCGTGCCGTGTGCGGTCTGCCACGATCGGATGTCGCCTTGCGTTGACATGCCGGGATGATAGGCTGAGGCGATGCAGCGTCCTAATCTTCCGCGAGCGAGAGCTACTTGAAGAATCCTTCCGACACAGCGCCGCAGGCAGATGCGAAATCGCGGGTCATTGTCTGCGCGTTCATCGTCTTCCTTGCGGCCGTGACGTGCATATGGCCGGTGGTGCGGGCGACGTTTGTCTCGGGCGACGATGAGCGGCTGATCCTGAATCACCTGCTCGTGAACCATCCATCGGTCGGCCATGCATGGACGCTGCTGACCAGGGTCACGGATGATCTGTATCAGCCGATCCCGATGATCTCGTTTCAATTGAATTATGCGCTGGCAGGGGCCGACACCGGTGGACAATTTCCAGCGAGCGCCCGGGGGTTTCATACGACGAATCTGATGCTGCATGGGGCGTGCGCGGTATTGGTGCTGCTCGTTGTGCGGAGGATGGCGGGGTGTACGCGCGTCGGGTTTATCGCGGCGATGTTGTTTGCGGTTCATCCGTTTGCGGTCGAACCCGTGGCTTGGATCAACGGACGGATGATCCTGCTGGCGACGCTGTTCGCGCTGCTCATGATCTGGCTGCGAATTCGCGGGGGGAAGCCGTCGACCGTGGGGGCGGTGATCGCGTGGGCGGCATCGGTGGCGTCGAAGGTGGTGCCGACGGTGCCGATCGCGGCGATGTGTTGTGAATGGCGCGTGCGGGGACGACTGGTTCGGCGAGGCTGGATTATGTATGGAGTAATGGTCGTCATTGCTGCGGGCGGAGCGCTGCTCGCCACGAAATCGACGATCGACACGGTCGGCGAAGGGGACGCCGGCGGGGCCTCCGCGTTTGTTCGCGTGGCGATGGCGTGGCGGTATTACATTGAGAACTACTTCTGGCCTACGCGTCTGTGCGCCTGGAGCCCGCCGCCGACGGGCGCGAGCGCGAGTGATCCGCGTGTGATGATTGCCGTGGCTGAGATGGTCACGTTTGTGGTGATGGCGTGGATTCTTCGACGGCGGAATCCGGCGGCATTTCTTGGGATGGTTTTTTTCGCGATCACGATCCTGCCATTTCTAGCGGCGGGGACAACGCGGCGATTTCTCGCGGCGGATCGATACATGTATTTGCCGATGATGGGGCTGCACTGGGCCGTCGCGGCGATTGCGGTGCGTGCGATTGACTCGATACGGGTGAGTATGTCACAAACGGCCGCGCGGGTAATGGTTGGCGGCCCACTCGCCGCGGCACTCTTCGCCGGTTTCCTCTGGAGCCAGCGATTATCCGAGACGTGGGCGGACTCTGTTCGCCGTGATGAGCGGGTCATGGCGGTGAATCCGACTGAGCCGGATGCCCATGTGCAGTTGGCCAAGGCGCATTTGTTTCAACGTGACCCGGACGCGGCGTTACACGTCATTGCGTCAGCGCGGGCCACCATGAGTGAGAACGGACGGCTCGCAGCGGCGGCGGGGGAAGCCTATCGACTGAAAAAGGAGTTTGAGTCCGCGGAGCGTGAACTTCGGGTTGCCGTAGAGAAACTGCCGGAACATACGCGGACGAGTTTTCTATACGCGCTGACATTTGAGGACCTCGGGCGGTATGCTGAAGCGAGCGCACGGTATCAGAAACTGATCGAGGTCAGTCCCGATTACCTGCCGGCGCTCACGGCGCTGGCGCGGTGTCATCGGCGGGATGGTCGTGGTCAGGAGGCGACAATCCTCTATGAGCGCGGGCTCACAATCAATGAGAATAATGTCGAATGCCTGCGCGGTTTGGCAGGCATTTTGATGGAGGCGAGGCAGGACGACCGAGCATTGAAACTGTTACAGCACGCGGCGCGGTTTGACGTGAGCGATCTTACGGCGATGGCGTGGTTGCATGTCCTTCTCGTGGAACATGGACGCGGCGCCGAAACCGCGGCGATGTGGGAACGGGTATGGACGACTGTGAGTCGAAGCGATGAAGCGCTTGCGTGGCGGGCGTGGGGAGAACTTCACGCCGGAAGAAGCCCGCGCCCGTTTGTTGAGCAGGTCGCACATGCTCTATCCGAGCGGAATTTCGCCGAGTGGGCGGTCGTGGTGGAAGCGTTGGGGCGTGGCGACGAGGATGCCGTAAAGCGATTTGATTTGGCGGTTCCCGTCGGCGCCGATGTTGGGTCGAATCGGGCGGAGAAACGGCGGTTGATCGTATCCACGATTGGGATGTTGCCCGGGAAAGTTCTGACGACTCCTGCGGCCATGTATCTCGTGGCGCGGGCGTTTGTGATCGATGGGCAGGTGGAGTCGGCGAAGAAAGCGGCGACCATTGTCCTTCAATCGCCGGACCCTTATTGGCGCGATTTGGCGTCGCGATTAATTCGCACAACGTCGGCTACGGAGCAATCAGTGCCGCGTTGAGCAGATTCACGCGATCCTGAATGTGGGCGGACTTTCCGACCCCAACCTCGATCGTTAGCTCGTTCGCGCCGGAGACACCGATCTCCACGCTTCGGCGCGGCTGGTTCGTCGCGAGATCGCGATGCTCCACAGCCTTGCGCCCGTCCAGCTTGATAATTAATTCGGCGTCGGCCATTGCCCCGGCGGATTCATCCATCGCGATGAGGCATCGAAACTTTTCATATCGCCCGCCGAGATTCCATGTCACCGTGCATGGGGCGTGCAGGCCGATTCCGCGGCGATAGACCTGTCCCTTGAGTGTGAGCGGATCACCAAGGGCGTTGGCGTTCATTTGCATGGGCCATTTCTTGTCGAGGTACTGAGTGCTCTCGTATCGCGCAGGAGCGAGGTCGCTGAGCCAGATGCGGCGAAAGCCGTTGATCTCGATTCGTGAGGCACGATCGGCGGCAATGGTGGCCGTACCGAACGAACCTGTTGCGGCGACCTTGCCATCTGACCATTTAAGCGCATCGGCGCGCAGCCGCGTTCCGTCGATAAGGGTCATTTCGGCGCTGGGACTGGCCAGTTGATGGCGATTGACCTTGGCGAGGATTACGGCCTGCACGGACTTCCACGGAATGGCGCGATCGGTGCCGTTGATGTTCATCACCAACTCATCTCGGGCAAGGCCGGCGATACTGCCGCGCGGAGCGTCACCGGAGAGGAGGAGCGTGACATCCTCGTCGGCGGGCGGAGGAAGACGGCGGGCCGGGACAGACGCACGATGAATCGAAGCGATTGCATCGATGTTGATTCGCAAAGAATCAACCACGCGAGAATTCACGGTAAGCGACTGATCATCGCCTCCGGCCGGGTCGCCGAGGATTGCGGAGCCGTCGTGCAATTCAATGATCCAGTCGGGATGCGCCGCCATCTCTTTGGCTGGGTCTATTACGACGACGTCGATGCCTGCCGCGGCAAGCGACTGGCCGTCGGCAAGCTTAATGCCGTCCGTCAATGTCCATGTGCGAATCTCGCCTTTGATGGGCTTGCCGTCCAGAGGGATGACGGTGACCGGGGCGGCGATGACGCGACCGGTTGCGATCAGGCAAATGGCAATGAATGGGGTTCGCACAGTCATTTCTGAAAGATCGGCATCGTTTCTTTTGGCATCTGAAGAATGATCATGGCCATCGCGGTTCCGTATTCGGTGCCGGCCTCGCCGCGCCAGGAGCCGTCCGGGGCCTGCTTGGATAGTAGCTCGTCGCGGATTGCGGGCCACCACTCGGCCCAGTGCGGACCACCGGCGAGGTGCATGGCTTGCGCGGCATAGTAATGGCCATAGTAATAGTGCGTCTGTTCCTCGGTCTTGCCGGGGATGAACTTTTTCAGGTATGCGAGGCCGCGGCGCGTGCTGCGGTCGTCGTAGATTCCGGCGTAGTACAGCGATGCGACACCCGCCGCGGATCGTGCGAACATCGATCCCGACGAATCGAGCATATAGCGAAACCCTCCGTCGGGGTTCTGGCTGTCTTTTACATATTGGATCGAGCGATCAATGACGCTCTTGGGCACCTCGACGCCGGCATTCCGGGCGGCGCGAAGGGCCATGATCTGGCAGATGGTTACTGAGATGTCGGCGTCTGCCTTGACCGGGTGATAGCGCCAACCGCCGCGATCATTCTGTGTGCGTACGATCAGTGCAATAGCCTTTTGCAACTTCTCGCGCAGATCGGCGCGCGGGGACATGCCGTACATCTCGGCGAGGAAGAGCGTGGCGAAGCCGTGGCCGTACATCGGACCATAGGACGTCTCGGCGGCGATGAGGCCGGATTGATCGCTGCACGAATTGAGAACGAAGTTCAGGCCGTTTTCGACGACGCGCGAGTACGGCCCTCGACCGGGGACACTGCCGTCGCTGACGAACGCCATGCACGCGAGCGAGGTAATGCCGACGTGCCGGCCGTACTGCGAGCCGCTGCCGAAAGAGCCGTCGGGCTGCTGCTGGGCGGCGAGCCAGGCAAGGCCTTTGTTGACGGCGACTTGGATTCGCGGTCGGTCATCGTCCGCACGAGCGGCTTTGGAAGGGCGCTCGTTGGTTGGTTGCGAGGTGGTGGGTTCGGCAATGAGCCGGGAGACGCCGAGCAGCGTCAAGAACGCGAGGACGAGACTGGTAATTCGGACCATGTGCTACTTGTTCTTCTCGGCAGCCTGAGCCAGGTCGCGATAGTACCGGATGATCTCCTCGCGGTATTTTCCGAGAAACTCCTCGTCAAAGCCCTGCGATACTTCATGGCGGTCCTTCAACGGCAGGTAGCCCCAACCACGGGTCAATTCGGCCTTTTCATCGGCGCGGGATCCTGCGGGCTTTTTGTCGTTGCCGGGCGCGCCCATGCCGCCCTTGGTGCTCTTTCCGGGGTCTGGGGCGTTTGAGCGTTTGGCGGTCTGCTGAGGCTTTTGGCCACCGGGTTTGGGGTCGGCCGGTCGGCGTGCCGATTGCTGTTGGCTGCTGGAGGAATTGTTCTTGCGGGCCTGCTCGATGAGCTGGTCGATGCCGGCGACGATGCGGCGCTGAGTCTGTTGGGTTTGCTGGCCGACGTCGCGTTGGTCGGCGATGCGCGTGGCGGCGGATTTCATATCAGAAAGCGTGGCGTCGACGGTGTCGAGCGTGGAGGATTCGCCGCCAAGGAGCTTCTTGACGAGATCGGGGTTCACGGCGCGCCGTGTCGTCGGCTGGGATGCAGGGGCCGAGGTCGTCGGCTCGGCTGACGCGCCGAATGGTAGTGCGGCGGTCGCAATGACGAGGAGCAACAATTGAAGCAGCCACGATCGGGCACGCGTCATTGGGCACCTGCCTTCTCGATCATCTTCTGGGCCATTTCCTGAACCTTTCGCTGTCGTGCCCCGAGCACATCGATTTGACTTTGCTGTTCGCCTGTTGGGTTCGCGGTCGACAGAGCCTTGTCGAGGGTGGTTGTGGCGGAGTTCAATTCCGTTTGGATCAGCCGGAGGATCTTTAGCTCGGCAAGCGTTGGTACCGGGTTGGCGGGTGTCGGTTTGCTGGGGCCGCCACCGCCGGAATTTTCTGACGCGAAACGCGGATCGTCGTTCTTGGGGCGATCGTCCACCGCTTCGATTAGTTGAGTCAGTCCGCGCAGTACCGCCTCCTGTTTTGCGAGCGCCGGCGTGGCGCGCCGCGCTATAAGTTCCTCGACGGCAGATTTCATCGCCTCGGCGACTTCACCGCATACATAGTCATATACAACAGACTTCTCAACCTTTGTTCGGACGCTTGCCAGCGGCTCCAGGAGCGCCTCCTGATCCTTGGCGATTCGACTCAGTGCAAGCGCATCGGCCCGAGGAATGGTTTCTCGGGCCTTCAGATGCGCTTCAATCGTTGCCGTTTGATCGCGGAGGGATGCCTGGCGCGTGCGAAGCTCCTTCAGCGATTCGATAATGGCAGCCATGGACTTCTCAGCGAGTTGGTTCATGGCCTGGTCTTCAATTTTTTCCAGCAGGGCTACGACCTTGGCCAGAGAGTCCAATGCGCCGCGCTGGGAATCCTGTGCCTCTACGACTTCGGTGTCCTTCAGCCAGGTTACGGCGGACGCCATGTGGTCGGCCGCGGCCAACAGCTCGTCTTTCGCTTCCTCCGCCTCCGTCCCGTTGATCTTCATGGACTCGGTCAGGGTGCGCGTCGTGTTTTCTACACTGGCCTGGCGATCGGCGAGCAAGGTCATTCGCGACGAACTGTCTTCGCTGCCGCGGGCCTCACCGGTCTTCTTGCGCAGGTCTTCCTGCACGGCGATGATCTTGGTGAGCTTGGCACGCAGGTCCTGCACTTGTCGCGACAATTGCTCCAATTCACGCCTCGGCTTTTCCCGAAGAGCGACAAGCATGGATCGCATCACGGAGGCGGCGCGTTCCTGACCGGCCGATGCCTCGATGAGTCGCGCGGCGCGAACCGCCTCGGCTGCCTCCGTCATGGTTGGGAGGAGGCTCCCCTGCCGCGCCGATTGGGCGGCGCGTGTGAGCGACTCGGCGGATGGCCGATCGCGTTCTTGCAGTTGCGATGCCAGAGTATCCATCGCGGTGAGCAGCTTCGCCGCGTCGGTTTGGGCAACCGATTGATCGGCGGCAATCATGGCCGAGTCCTGGGAGATGGAGTCCGGCGGCTGTTTCATCAGGCGCGCCGTTCGTCGCACAAGCCCTTCCTGGCCGTCGATGAGGTCGTGCAGTTTGCGAACCATTTCGTCGAAGCTGTCCCACTGTTCCACTTCGTCAAGCATGGAGCGAAGCCCACTCGCCGCTCGTTCCAGCCCTGCGGATGAATCTTGCAAGCGGGACTGTCGGTCGGCATCCGAGGTCGCACGTTCGAGGTCGGCCAGGTTTTTCGTGGCGCGATTCACACCTTCAAGGACAGCGTCGGTGAGCCGTTTTGCGAGTCGTTGAGATTGGCGCGCGGCGTCGGAGTCGGTCGACTCGTTCATTTCTGCCCGCCGATTGAGCTGGGCAAGGCGACGTGACGCTTCGTCAACGAGTTGCGTGAGGCGACGGGCGTCGGCGGCTGCACGCTCGGTGCGTTCGCGGCGGGTCTCGTCCGTGGTCGCGCTTGTGCGCACCTGCTCGATTTGCCCGCGAATGGCCTCCAGCGAGGAGAGCATTTTTCGCAGGCTGCCTCGCATCGTCAGCACATCCTGGCGAAGCCGTTCGGCGAATCGCTCGGGGGAGACGATGTTCAGTCGCATGACAGCAGAGCGAGCAGGCTTGTGACGATCACCGTGCCACTCATAGAAATCGGTGGCTTCTGCGACGTAGTCAATCGTGTCGCCAACGGCAGGTTTTCGTGATGCGAGGTTCCATGCCAGGGTACCGGTTTGCGTCACCAGTGAACCCGACGGCGACGTGGCATCGCTTTTCGATGGGATGTCACCGACAAGGCTGAACTCGCCGGATTTGGTTGACGCAAGGAGCGATAGTCGGGCAATGCCGAGGTCGTCCTCGGCACGAATGAGCACGTCAACCGTCGCAGTGGGGGTGACTTCCAGCGGGCCGGCGGGTTCCTTGATGGCCACGGCAGGTGGACGATCCGGTACGACGTCCAATTGATAGCGGGGGCCGCCACGGGATTCGAATTTGTCATTATCGACGAGCACAATTTCGAAAGCGCAGTCTTCATCGACTTCCATCTCGATGGACCCGGTGGTGCCGACGCTCTCGTCGCTTCGGAGCGGAAGCACAATCCCGGATTCGAATACCACGCGAGACGCTGTTGTCGCATCGCCGAATGTGATGGTCTTATCGGCGAGAACACCAAGGCGGATCTGGCAGCCGCGAACGAGCGAGACACGCGGATCGCTCAAGTGATGTTCTCGAACGGGCAATTGCGACGCATAAGGCGGCGGCGTGATGGTCAGCGTCGCGGAGGCAACCGTGGGGCGTTTGACGAGGCGGAGCGTACCAGGCCGATCCGACGTCTCGTCGTCGCCCGCTGAGAAGTAGTACGACACATCCGAAGTGAGTCGCTCAATCAGGCGGCGATACACGCCATCGGGGTCGCGCCGCATCATGGCCTTCTCGGATGGTCGATTACCGCTACGCCAGTGAATGAACCCACGGAGGTTGGAATCGTCGCCGCGCGTCAAATGCATCTCGGCGGTGAAGGTCTCGCCGTGGGCGACCAGTTTGTCGCCGCTGAGCGGCTCGATTTGCGTCGATTTTGGCCACTGGACGTCGGCGAAAGGCGTGACCATTCGCCGCTGGCCGATCGACAGCCATTCGGGGAGCTTTGCCGCCGCGAAGAACAGCGAGCCGATCAATGCCACAACCGCGAACGTCGAGCGCACGGCGCGACGAGGGTTGATGCCGAGTGAGAGATTGAGTTGGCCGGCCTCTTCGCCGGCATCGACGGTGGCGCGGGACCACAGGGCGGCGTCTCCATCCCCGGCGCCTCGAAGGTGAGCAACCGCACCGGCAAGGCGGTCGCGCTGGGTTTGCGAAAGTGTGGGTAACGACAAAACGAGCTGGTCCAACGCGATCGGCCGGAAAAGCGGTCGCCAGATGCGCTTCCAGCTCCAGCCGATGGTCCAGATCGCCGCGCTGGCAAGGAAGCTCGCACGCACCAACGGAGGAAAATGGACCCACCAATCCAGTACAGCGAGCAAGGCAAACGTCCCCATGATCGCTGCGACAAGACGCGACACGCCGTCGACGACGAGCACGACACGAAGCCGGCGGCGTAGTCGCACAAGAGAGCGTATCAGGTTGTTCGGTTCACTAGTCACACGCTGCTCCACGTCAGGGCAATCCCCTCGTCTTGCGAACGATCCATTCGGCGATGATGAGTACGGCGAAGAGCACCACCATCAATGGTTTGTCCCACAACGGCTCTTCAATGTCGTCTGGTATCTGCACGCTGCGATCGGGAATCTGCCCGGCCAGCGCGGCAAGATCGTCGCCGGGTTTCACAAAGCGTCCGCCGGTTCGCGAGGCGATCATTCGAAGGAGTTCTGGATCGGCCTCGGGGCGCAGTCGTTCGTGATCGATCTGCGTCACGCGGATGGAGGCGCCCAGTTTCTTGCAGCCGTAGGACTGTTCCGGCAATTGGGGAATGAGGTCGTAGTGGCCTGGCGCGTCGGCGGTGAAGTCGGCCTCAAAGTCGCGCGAGCCCGGGTGCGTCGGACGGAGTGCGACGCGCTGCGTGACGCCGCGCTGCGCTTCCATGACACGGAGCGTCATATCGCCGACGTCGGTCGACAGCACGTTTTCAGTGCCGGCGAGGCGGACGTGAACGCGCTGGCCGACTTCGTAGTTGCGGCGATCGACGTCGAGCCGCCAGTGGCAGTCGGCACCAAGGCGGCGATTGCGGGCAAGCGTCCGAATGATTCGGAGCCAGAGTGCTTCGTATTCTTGTTCACCAATGGACTGTCGCCATCGCCAAAGATCGTCAGTTCCGAGATAAAAGGTTCGACCCGCGCCGGCTCTGCCGAGCACGGCCAGCGGCATGGAGAGTGCGCCGCCAGTCGTGGTGGGATGGGTTAATAAGACCGTTGAAGCCGGTTGCGTCCCGAGCACTCGTGCAAACCAATACCAGCCTGCGCCGGAGCCGACCCATTGTTCGGAATCGTCATCGGCGGCAAGTCCGAAGAGTCCGCTTTGGCGACCCTCGACCGTCAGCTTTGGAGCAAATGTTTCGGCGATGCTTTGTTCGTAACGACCAAGGAACTCGGGGTCGATGCGAACTGGGAGCAGCTTCTCAAGCGGTGTCTGTCGCAAGCGGTGGGGCACGAAGGACTCGCCCGCGATGAATGCGATTCCCGCGCCTTGTTGCGAAACGTGATCGGCCAGCATGGCGAGTTGCACGGGGCTGATCCAGTCGCCGCGCGGGTCGATATCGCCGAGGAGGATCACATCGTAGGGTCGCAATTCCTCAACACTCTGCGGGAATCGGCGAATCGGTCGCGTGCCTTCTTGCGCGAAGCCCGGTGTTGCGGATACGAGCAGGCAACTGCTGTCGATGCTCGATTCGCGCAGGAGCATGTTTTTCAGATAGCGATATTCGTATCTTGGCGGGCCCTCGACATAGAGGACAGAGAGTTTTTCATCACGCGCATTGACGGAAAGGTCAACGGCGTTGTTGTCGATATTGGTTTCTTCCGGACGCGGCGTAATCTTGGCGACGAAGGCGTTGCGCCCCGGTTTTGTTGGTTGGAACGCAAGGTCAAAGGGTGGTAGGGTCGTTGCCGGATCGAGATGAATCGTGCGTGATGCGAGGACTTCGTTGCTGGCCTTGTCGCGTAATTGAATCTCGGCGTCGAGGGGTGCGTCGTAACCGTTGATGGCGATGCGCGTTCGAACAATGACGCGATCGCGGAAAAACACGTCGTCGTCACAAATGGCCGAATCGAGGCGGAGGTCGGGCAGGGGATGCGCAGAGCCTGCACAGACCACGTGTATCGGGACCGAACGGGCCTGTGCCTGCGCAAGGGCTGCCTCCAGCGGTTCGTCGTTTGTCTGTCGCCCATCGCCGGCAATGATGATGGCGGCGAGCGGTGATCCCTGCGATTGGGTGAGTGCGGTCGTGATGGCTGTTGCAAGATGCGTCTGCGAACCGTCGGGGGCTCTTGTCTGCAAACGATCGGCAATGCCTGCAAGCTTCGTGGACGAGTTGACATCCGCCTCGGGGGATGTTGACTCCGCGTAAGTCATGATTTGCACACGTTGTCGTCCGGCCAGATTGGGAATCAGGCCGTCCTTTGCGCGGGTGAGTGCGTCGGTCGTCGCGGTCCATCGCGAGATTGGTGCGCTGGAGCCTTGCGACCGTTCATCAAGGGCGTTCATGCTGTTCGAGCGATCCAGCAAGACGATGACGCGCGACGGATCGATATGATTTCGTCGAAGCACCAAGAGAGGTTGCGCAAGAATGAACAGGACCGTCATAATCGCGCCGAATCGAAGCACCGCCATCACGCGTCGCCACCGGGCCGGAGCCTGCTCGCGGTGGTACAGGGTGTACACCGCGTATGCGGCCAATACCGCGCCGGCCAGCATGATCCACGGCGCGGGCGGAGTCGCGAAACGAAGCGCGGGTACGCCGCCATCCGACAGGCGGATGCGTTCCAACCCGAGCAGCCATTGGAGCAACGTGGTCATCCGCGACTCCCAAACCACGAGGCCAACACGGTTTCAATCACGACGACGACGATGAGCAGGAACCCGAAGAGCGTGGCGAACTCGCGCGGTGGCGTTGCGGATGCGGCGTTTTGTGTGTCTACGGTCGAGGGCAACACCTCCGACTTCAGGCCGAATCGCGCGCGCCATGCCGAAACATCTGCCCGACGAAGGTCGGAGTCTGTGTCGTCACCATTGGCCGCGAAGTTGGAACGATCCGCGCCGGCGCGAATTGCATAGAACCCGGGAATGCGAATGTCCCTGCAGATCCAGCGTGATCGACCATCTGTTTTGGAATCGCTCTCAATTTTCGCCACCCCGCCTGCCGGCTGCCGAATTTCCGGCGTAGAATCGACGGCTGAGGTCTTGGCCGGCGATTCCCATGTTTCACCGACGGCGAGATTCGAAGCTGAAAGTCGCGGCGCGGCGAGATACGTCGCGAGATTGAGCATCAGCGGGACGAAGTCGGGCTTGGCGGGGAGGTTGCAATCGGCAATGTCGGAGCCGGTGAGCCATGTCGCGACGCGCCCGCGTCCTACCGTGTGTTCCGTGAGCAGCGGATTTCCATCGGAGAGTGACAACAACGTTCGGGCTGCACGGTCTGACCGAAGCGCCACGCGCCAACACGCGCGGACACCGGCTGACATCAGGCCACCACGCTCGTGACGGGTCAGATCGATCAACGCCGGGTGGTGCGAATCGGAGATACGAAATCGGAGTGGCTCGGCATCAGTGGCGATGGTTGTTCGTGATTCGAAAGCACCGGGAAGCAGGCTGCCTGCGGCTGCGCCTGAATCCGCGGTCGCGGCATCGCCGACGTAGATCATCAGCGCACCACCATCGGATACATAAGTGGCAAGTCGAGTCCAGGCCTCGGCCGTCCATCGGGGCACGTCGCTCACAACAATCAGTGCATAGTCCTTGAGCGGCCTTTCGTGGATGTCGTTGGCGGCGATGGTCGTGCCGCGGAAACGGGCGAAGCCTTCTGCGGACTCGCCACACAAGGCGGCCGCGACATAGAGCAGGCCGCCTTCGGTTGGGTCGGCAGCGTTTCGGGCATCGACGAACAGCGCGGGCAGTGTCTCGGCCACGCGCACCACGAGAAAACGTGTGTCATCACTCGGAAGATCATCGTTGATACCAACAAGCCGCGCGGTCAGGCGATGATCCCCGGCGCGGGATATGGGTATTTCCATTTCGACTTCGTGCGTTCCAAAGGGTGGAATAGGTCCGGTCGTAGCGCGATGCACGGCGACGCCGTCGAGGAGAACTTCAACGGACGCGTGCTCCAGTGGAGTCGGGCTCTCATTCGACACGCGCACAAGATAGCGAGCCGGAATGCCGACACCGACCAGTTGGCTCAACATCGTGAATTCAGTGATCGCCGTATTGACTGCTTTGTCACGACCGACGCCGATCCAAAGAATCCGGTCCACATTGGGTGCATCAATCGTTTCGGTGGCAGGGGGGATGGAAGTATTCGTCAGGTCGGTGAGGCAATACACCCAACGGCCACCGACGGTTGCCGGGCTTTGTCCGAGGATCTCTGAGGCCGACCGGAGCGCGCCGGGCAGGTCGTTTCCACCCGCGCCGCATTCGAGCGATTCGATCATGGCGCGGACGGCTTGTCGGTCATGAACAGGTTTCGTCATCCAGCGCCGAGGCAGAGTGGAGGCAGTGAGGAGCGCCGTACCATCGGCGTCTCCAGATTGGTCGAGGATTTCGAGGGACTTTCGCTTCGCGGCGTCGAATGCCGTGTCCCCGTCGGAGAGCTTGGCATTCATGGAAAGGCTGTCATCGAGGATGATGACACGATCGCAGCGGGCCTTGCCGATCGCGCCGCCAAGTGCCGAATGCGCCATGTACGGTCGCGCCACGGTGAGGCAAAGCAGCAGCAGCACGATGCACCGCACGGCCATCAGCACCCAGTGTTGCAACTGAATCCGGCGGCGCGTGGTCTGGTGTGCGGCGAGGAGGAAATCCATCGCGGCCCACGGTTCACTGTGATAGCGCCGGCGATGAATGAGATGGATGATGATCGGAGCCAGTGACAGCCCGACCGCCGCAAAGAGTAGTCCCGGATGCAGGAATGACACGCTTGGAGTCCCCTGTTAGCGTCGCCTCGCGCGGGCTGCGCGCGTGGAGAGGTAGGCACTGAGCGCGGCATTCAGCGGCGCGCTGGTGTCCATCACCTCGAAGTCGATTCGTTGTTCAAAACAGGCCCGGCGAATTCGTTCAATGTGGGCCGACATCTCCGCCAGATAGCGCTCGCGCATGAGTCGTGGATTCGTCACCAAGTCGCCTGCCCCTTCCATTCCCGCGAATTGCAGCGGACGGTCGAACGGAAAGGTCAGTTCGGCATGGTCGAGAACTTGAAGCACGATCGGCTCATGGCGGCGATGTCGAAGATGCTTGATGCCGGAGATGATCTGATCGGTCGGGCCGAGGAAGTCGCTCACGATGATGATGAGGTGACGGTCGTGCAGCGTTTCGGCGAGTTCGTCGAATACCGTGCGAAAGGACGTGCGCCCCTTACCGGAGACGTTTTCCAGCTCTTGCACGACATGCCGCCACTGCGAGGGATTATTGGTTGCGCGGCCGGTGCGGTGAAGCCGGGTGTCGAAGGTGGCAAGCGCCACGGCGTCGGCCTGATGCAGGGCGAGGTATGCCAGGGCTGCGGCAGTGGTGGTCGCGAATTCTCGCTTGCTGAGCGATGAACCGCGCGATTGATAGTCCATCGACTCCGAACAATCCACGGCGAGCAGGAGCTTTAGATTGGTCTCCTGCTCGTATTCCTTGATGTAGTGCTTGTCCGTGCGGCCGTAAACCTTCCAGTCTAGGTGGCGCAGGTCGTCGCCCTGGCTGTATTTGCGATGTTCGGCGAACTCGACGGAGAATCCATGCAGATCCGACCGATGGAGACCGCTGATGAACCCCTGCACGAGCAGTCGCGCGCGAAGATCGAGCCCACTGACTCGGGCGAGCACAGCGGGGTCGAGGTATTTGCGATAGTCCTTTACCGTCGCAAGCATGGGTCACTCCGCACGACACCTAAGCTCTCAAAACACGGCCGGCGCCAACTGCGTCCACGTCGGGCGTTGAGGCCGTCGGGACGTCACCGATGAGTCGGTCGATCAATCCGTCCGTCGAAATGGCGTCGGCTTCCGCATTGAAGTTGAGTACGAGGCGATGACGCAGGACCGGGTGTGCGACGGCCTGCACATCTTCGGTCGTGACCATGGTGCGGCCGTTAAGAACGGCGCGGGCCTTTGCCGCGATCACAAGGTACTGACTGGCGCGAGGGCCTGCGCCCCAGCTGACGTAGTCGCGAATGAATTTCGGCGCCTCGCCCGACTGCGGCCGGGTACAGCGCGCCAGACGCATGGCATAGCGCATGACGTGGTCGGCGCAGGGGATGCGGCGGACCAACTCCTGCAATGCGAGGATGTCCTCCCCGGAAAACACGCGTTCGAGTGTCGGCTCCTCGGTCTGCGTTGTCAGACTGATGATTGCCAGCTCTTCCTCGGCGCTCGGGTATTCGACGAGCACCTTGAGCATGAAGCGGTCGAGTTGCGCTTCCGGAAGGGGGTAGGTGCCTTCCTGTTCGATTGGGTTTTGAGTCGCGAGGACGAAGAACGGCTTGGGAAGCCGATGCGTGAACCCGGCGGCCGTGACCTGGCCTTCCTGCATGGCTTCCAGCAGGGCTGATTGAGTCTTCGGGGGTGTGCGGTTGATTTCGTCGGCGAGGATCACGTTTGCAAAAACGGGACCGTGGACGAATCGAAGCTGTCGCGTGCCCGAACTCTTGTCTTCTTCGATGATCTCGGTGCCGGTGATGTCGCTGGGCATCAGGTCGGGCGTGAACTGAATGCGATTGAACGAAAGGCTCAACGTCTGGGCCACGCTGCGGATGGCCCGCGTCTTTGCAAGGCCGGGCACGCCTTCGAGGATGCAGTGTCCCCGGCCAAACAGGCAGATCAAGAGCTGGTCGATGACTTCGGACTGGCCGATGATTGCCTTTCCGAGTTGTGTTCGGATTTGCTTGCGGCCTTCGGCTAATGCGGCAATGGCCTTTTCCTGTCGGGCGGCAAGTTCGGCATCGCTTGGTGCGTTGGGCTCGTTCACGGCAATCCTCCTGTCATGGGGCCTAACGGATTCTATGCAGTGATTTTCGGTCCGCGCGGCGTGCGGCCTTGCCTTTGATTCATACATAATTACCGTGTCACGCGGTGGGTTCGTCGCCGATAACTAGCTATGCAGTCATACTGGCACACGACATTGTGAAAGATGTCGCAAGGCGTTCCGCGGAAAACCGGCCTGAGCTGGCAACACCGCTAAACTATCGCACGAATGGCCACGATTGGACACACCTTGGTCGGACTTTCTTTCGCGGGTTGCTCACGCGCCCAATCGCGCGATCAAAGGCTCCCCTACGCCTGGATCGGGCTGATGGTTCTCATGGCCCATCTCGTCGACGTGGTGGAGTGGTTCACGGTTGTATTGGTTCCCGGTTGGAAAAACGGTCACTACCTGACTCATTCGCCGATTTACACGGCGATCATGGTGGGCGTGGTTTGTGGATGTATTGCCTTCTTTGCGAAGGTCCGTCGCCCCACGGTGTTTCTGCTCATTGCGTTGGCCGTCTTCAGCCATTTGCTGCTTGACTGGTATGGCGGACGGAAGGCCTTGGCGAATGCGGCCGGCGTGATTGAAGAAGCGGAGATCGGCAAGGATGGATTTCCTCTGCGGCAAATGATCGTCGCGGAAATCTGGCTCTATGGGTTGCTTCTGATTGAGGTCCTTCTGTGGCGGGCGGCGTCGGACAAGCGATGTCCGCCATTGGGGCGACAGGCAGCGGGTTTTCTTGCAGCGATCGCAGTCATTGCGGCAGGCACGCGGCTCGCGGCCATTTGGGCACCGGTGTATGCGCTATGCGCGGCACACGCGGGACTGATATTGCGACGCGACATGACGTGGCGGCTTGCCTGGGGGCTCGTGCCGCTCGTACCGCTTGGAATCTGCTTGTGCGGTGAGTTGTATTCATCGCACCTGATTGCCACGGCGAGGGATCGCATGATGGCCGGAGAATATCACGAGGCCATTTCTCGATATGAGCGCTCGCTTCGATTCCCCGCACGGGCCTCCCGGGTTTCGACGTATGTGAACATCGGGCAGTGCTATGAGTACATGAAGGAGCCGCTTCTGGCCGAGGCGACCTTTATGAAGGCGATTCGCGCGGATGACACACCGAACTCCGGGCAATACTGGCTTGCCTGGCTTTATGCGAATCAGAACTACGTCGGCACACCAATCTACCGGCCAGACGAGGCCGCTCGCATCCTGCGCGAGTTGATCGACAGCACGATTCGTGTGAGGGTCAAGCAACTCGCGGTGACGCTACTTGCCGATATTGAACGCCGGGGAGCGACACACACCACGTCGCAATAGACAGCTCTTGCGCAAACCGATAAGGTAATTATGATGAAATACACGAGTTTCGGATGCTGTGTCTCGTTTTCAATCCTCGCGATCGTCTGTGGCTGCGATTCGGGCTCGAAGTCGCCCCTCACCGGAAAATCGGTCGGCCGCAATGTCCTGTTCATTACCTACGACACGACCCGGCTGGATCGTTTTGGCTGTTACGGTCACACCGGCGGACTGACGCCGGCCACCGATGCCCTCGCAAAGAAAGGCATCGTCTTTGAAAACGCCTACGCCCAGGCCCCGCTGACCCTCGTCAGCCACGCGTGCATGATGACCGGTCTGTTTCCCAAAGAGCACGGCATTCGCGATAACGGCAGCGCCCCATTGGCCGACTCGCATCCTACGCTGGCCGGCCTCTTCAAGAACAAGGGATACAAAACAGGCGCCTTCGTAGCCAGCTATGTGCTGGACAAGCGATTTGGATTGGCCCGTGGGTTCGATACGTATGACGACGACATGGGAAAAGTCGAGTTCGGCGCCCATATCATCGAACGGCAGCGTCCGGCGAACCAGGTGACGGATCGGGCCCTTGCCTGGTTGGATTCGAACAAGGCAGGACCCTTCTTTGCGTGGGTCCATTATTACGACCCACACGGTCCTTACGAGCCGCCGGAGGAATTCAAGAAGAAGCACGCGAACGCTTACGACGCTGAAATCGCCTTCATGGACTCTCAAACCAAGCGCCTGACCGATTGGCTGGAAACCAACAAGCTCACCGGCAATACTACCATCGTTGTGGTTGCGGATCATGGCGAGTCACTCGGCGAGCATGGCGAAAAAGGGCATGCCCTTTTTGTGTATGACATCTCGATCCATGTCCCCTTTATCATTGTTGACGCCGCGATCAAGGCAGGAACGCGGACGGACACCTTCGTCGAGGTAGCGGATGTCTTCCCCACGCTGCTCGATCTGTTCGGAATGCCGCCCGTCGATACGGTGACTTCCCGCTGTTTGTCGCCGCTCCTCAACGGCGAAAAAATGTCCGACCAGGACTGTTACTCCGAAACCCACTGCCTCTTTAACTCGCATAACTTCGCTGAACAGCGATGCCTCACGACCCGACAATGGAAATACATTTCGACAACCAAGCCCGAACTGTTCGACATGAAGGCCGATCCGGGCGAGCTGAAGAACCTGTTCGCGGAAAAGCCGGATATCGCCAAGGAGATGCTGGGCAAGCTACTCGACCGCTTTGAGTCGTGGAAACCCGGCAAGACCAAGCCCGCAACACAGAGCGAAGAAACGCGCAAGGCCCTTGAATCGCTCGGTTACGTCAGCGGAGGCGGCCGTACGAGCAATGAGTTCCTCACGCCGGACTTGCCCGATCCAAAGGACATGCTGCCGCTGCTAAATCAATTGCAAGAGGCCAACTCCCGTATCGACGCGAATCGCCACATTGACGCGATCCCGCTGCTGGAAGATGCCGTTAGGAGAAGCCCCAAGTCTTTCATGATCCACTACACCCTGGGGTCGGCGTATCTAAAACTGCACCGGCTTGAGGAAGCAATCGCCTCTCTGGAGCGCGGATTGAAACTGGAGACGAAATTCCCTCCGCTTTTCGTCGGCATGGGCGACGCGTTGATGGAAAGCAACAAGCCACAGGAAGCACTCCAGAATTACATCGCTTCGTTGGCCACCGACGACGCCAACCCACTGGTGTTTGTCCGGATCGGGCAATGTCACAAGAAGCTCGGCCAAATTGAAAAGGCGGTCGAGGCGTTCAAGAAGGCGGTCGCAATTCGTTCCGATTATGCCGAAGCCCTGTACGAACTGGGTTACATCATGGCGGAGGCGGGAAAGTCGGACGAAGCGGTCAAATACTATCGTGATGCGGTGGCCGCAGCGCCGACCGAGGCTCCCTCGCGTTACAACCTCGCCTTGGCCCTGATTCGCATCGGGAAGCTGCCGGATGCCGAACGAGAACTCCGCGAGGCAGTGAAGCTCAAGGACGATTATGGCGACGCCTGGGTCAACCTGGGTATTTGCCTGGGAATGCAAAACCGCTTCAAGGATGCCGTGGAGCCCCTGCAACGCGCGGCAGCCATTCCCGCCTCAAGTGCCGAGGCGTATTTAAATCTCGGCGTTACGTATTCGAAGATGAATAATGTAGAACAGGCAGCGGCTCATTACGAAAAGGCCATCGAGTACAAACCTGGACACGTCGCAGCGACTGAGTCGCTCGTACGACTCTATATTCAGCAGCACCGAACTGGCGATGCCATTCGTGTTCTGCACGCCGGCGTTACTGCGGCCAGAGACAATCTGAAGTTCACCAACATGCTCTCCGAGATGCTCTCGACGGCTCAAGATGAGCGCCTGCGCGACGGCGCGACGGCGCTACGCCTGATCCTCCCGGCCTGTGAAGCGAGCCAGTACAAGGTCCCGGGGCTATTGGCGACCCTTGCCGCGGCATATGCCGAAACGGGTGACTTCGACAGAGCAGTGGAGTTTGCCGGCAAAGCGATAAGTGGCGCGGAGGCGGCCAATCAGAAATCCGTCGTTGATTTTGTTCGCCCCCAGCTTGAGCAATTCAAGAAAAAGCAGCCCTATCGAAATCCCAAGTATTAGAGCGAATGCGTCAGATTCTTGCGCAGGCCCATTCCGCGCTTGGGGCGGAAGAAAAAAAGAAAAGAGGAAAAAGCGGTCCCCCACTCTCGGGCCGGAGAGTAGTAGATTTGAAAGGAGGCTCTCTACTTGGGGGACCGGAAGAGATACTAGTGGTACCCTCTTAATCCGTCAAGAAAAAAAATAAGAAAAACTTGGCGAATAACAAGGCTATATCCGAGGGGCTATAAGATAGCCGCAGCTGCCAAATTACACACAGTTTTACCCACCGCATATCCACCGACGGCTGCATATTCAGGCCTCAGCAGGGATGCAAAATCGATCAGCTCTTAAGGCATTTACAATCCGAAGGGTTATGGCCTATGAGGGCACTTGACCCTGCCTCGTGCAACTGTATAGTGAGAGGTTCGATGTTTCGCCCACTCAATACGATATCGCGAGTCGTAGTCCTCACATTGGCCGCTTCGGCATTTGCCGTCGGCCCTGTGATTTCTTCGGCTTATGCAGAATGCTGCCGTCGGGCCGAGGCATCGAAAAAGGATTCAAAGAGTTCGCCCGGGGGCAGTCGGCCGTCGTCCACGTCGAGCCCTTCTGACGAATCGGATCGAACTCCGACCTCGAATGGGATTCAACTGGTTGCGCCATCCTCAGGCGTAAAATCCACGCAGCTTACGCCATCAACCGTCGGTGTTTCGGTCGGTTTCGATGGCCTGGTCGGCTTCAATCGACATGCGTTTGTCGGGCGCACGTGGGATTCCTCATTGCCGATCACGTCGGCAGCCCCCATTCGCGCATACGACGCAACCGCACCCCCGCGCAACTAGTGCATTCGCAGTTTTCCGGCGATGCACAATGTTCACGAGCATTCGCTCACGCGCACAATCAACTGTTCACGAACTCGATTCGAACTACAGATAACCTCCTCTAACCCCATCGCATCATCGCGACGGAGCCTTCATCATGAACGAACGCGACAATTGGTGGAAAATCGCCCTCGTCGGCACACTTGTGGCACTTTCGGTCGGCCTGATCTGGCCGCTCGATCAAAAACTGAAATACGGCATCGACCTGTATGGCGGGTACAGCTTGTTGTACGAAATCGATGACAGCGGCCTGTCGGGTGCGGACAAGGCGAACCTCGCCGAACGCGTTATGAAAGTGCTGAAGGAACGCGTCGATCCCAAGGGCGTGTTCAACCTCGTATGGCGCCCGATCGGGCACAACCGACTTGAGATCCAGATGCCGCGGCCCAGCGAAGAGATCACCAAGGCCCGCGACGAATACAAAAAAATCCAGGAGCAGATTCAGGCGGCCCATGTCCGCCGAACGGACATCCTGCGTGCCTTGTCGAAGCAGGGGCCGGATCGCGTGACGGCCCTCGAGCGTGCAACGATGGGGATTGGTTCGCGACTTACGTTGTTGCAGACTGCCGCCACTGTCTACGACGAGTGGAAGAAGATGGAGGCGGATTACGACGTTCGGCTGAAGCAGATTCAGGCTGACAATCTCAGTCGCCCGGATGTCGAGGCCGCAGTGAAGAAATCGTCGCGCGAACGCGCGGCGGCATTTGACGGATTGATTCGCGGAATTCCCGCACGCCGGGCGTCGCTTGAAGAAGCCGGCAAACTCTGGGATGAAGTCGCGAAGTTGGTGCCGACCACGCAGCCTTCGCGCGGCAAGGAGCCGAAGCCCGAGGCGGTCAAAGCGTATGACGAGAAACTCGCGGCCTTTACCAAAGCGGTAGACAAGGTTTTGGACGCCAACGTTGATCCCGCCAAGATTTCGGATGGCGCGAATCTGAACAAGGTCGTTGAACTTGAAGAAAAGTTTGATGCCGCGGTTGCAGCGATATTGGCGACCAACCTCGACATAGCACAGTTGCAGGGCGTGCTGGATGCGAAGCCGACCGACACAAATCGGGCCACGGCAATCAAGCAGCTTGAGACGACCTATCCGGGCTTGGCGCCGCAGATTGTGAGCCTGGTGCAGGCCAACGATCAGGTCCGAAAGCAGCGGCGCGGCGAAGGCCGACTCGAAGACCCCGCCGATTTGCAGCGCCTGCTCAAAGGCGCCGGCGTACTCGAGTTTCGCATCCTTCCCAAGAACGACCGGGCGAATCCAGAGCAGTTCTCAGCCTATCGAGAACGGCTGAAGTCGCGCGGACCGCGTGCGGCTCGCGGCGATGAGGCGTTCGCCTGGTTTGAGGTCGAAGACGTCGTCGATTTCACCAAAATCAAGGATCCGGCCAAGGACTTCGAGCGTGACAAGACGAGCCTCAACGTCATCGTGGAACGATATGGAGATAAATATTACGCGCTCTCTCATATCGACGAGGCCCGTTCGCTCCAGCACAAACAAGGCGAATCGGATTGGTCGCTCAAGGGAGCCTATGCGGACCGCGATGAAATCGGCAAGCCGTGCATTGCGTTCCAGCTTGATGAAATTGGTGGCGACAAGTTCGCCACGCTGACGCGCATTAACAAGGGTGAGCAACTTTGCATTTTCCTCGACGACCAGGCGATTTCGCACGCCACGATTCAGAGTGTGATTCGCACCTCGGGCCGCATCACCGGCAACTTCCAGCTCAAGGAAGTTCAGGAAATGGTAAAGAAGCTTGACGCTGGAAGCCTGCCGAAGAAGCTGAAAGATCCGCCCATCAGTGTGCGAAGCATCGGTCCCAGCCTTGGCGAGGCAAATCGCACGGCGGGCCTGACCTCGGCGAAGTACGCCGCGATTGCCGTCGCCGTATTCATGATTGTCTATTACTACTACGCGGGCGGCGTGGCCATGTTTGCCGTGGCGATGAACGTTTTGTTTACGCTCGCTGCGATGGCCCTAATGGGCGCAACGTTTACGCTGGCAGGCATCGCGGGTCTCGTGTTGTCCATCGGTATGGCCGTGGATGCGAACGTGCTTATTAACGAGCGCATTCGCGAAGAACTGGCCAAGGGGACGGCCTTGCGCATGGCAATCAAGCTCGGTTATGAGCGTGCCTTCAGGGCGATTCTGGACTCAAACGTAACGACGATCCTGACGTCGCTCATTCTCTACCTACTCGGCAGCGAGGAAATCAAGGGCTTTGCCCTGACACTCGGACTGGGTGTGTTTATCAACTTGTTCACGGCCATTTTCGTGACGCACATGTTGTTCGATCTTATGGCATGTTTTGTCATCCCGACCGAGGTAAAGCGGTATCCGATTGCCTATTCGTTTTCGGTCGCAGCGGTCGGTGCCGTCCTTTGGGGCCTTGGTTATTGGCGGAATGACGCCCTGGTACGGGATCAGTCGGTGTTGATCTTATTCGGCAAAACGCTGGTTGGCGTCGCACCAGGTGTGATTGGAGTGCAAATCTTCTCGTCGTTGCTTCGTGTGATGCACATGGCAGTCAACAAGGGCGGCCCGGCACGACTTCCGATGCAACGGTGGATTGGTGTCCCACGGTTCGACTGGGTCGGCGCGCGAGGTTTCTTCTTCGCATTGTCGCTTGTGGTCACCATCGGTGGTGCAATGTTGTTTTTCCGCGTGCCCGCTGATGATCTCTATGACATCGAATTCCTTGGCGGTACGGCCGCCCAGATCGACCTAAAGACCCCCGGCTCGCTGAACCAAACAGATGTTGCGACGCGTCTCGGTAAATCCGGAGCCACGCTCGTGAAGTTCAGTGATTCAATCGCCAAGGCGGACGTTGCGGCTGCCGAAGGCGGCTTCCAACTGAAGACACCGGGCATTCCGGCGGATCGGCTGGAGCCGGTCATCAAGAGCGTCTTTGATAAGAAGTTGAGCCAGGTCAATGCCGTTTCGTATTCCGACCCCGCTGCGGAGTCGTTGGTTGTCCGCCTCAAGACGGATGAGAAGATGTCCGTAGATGACATGCGCGCGACCGTGCGAGAGAAGTTCGCCGAGGCGTTCAAGCGGGCCGGTGAATCATTGACAAACGCTCAGGTGCAAGCCGTCGAAACGGTCGGCGCCACCGGCGCCAAAGGCCGGTCGTTCGAAATCGTCACGCTGGAGAAGAACAAAGAATTGGTCATCGGCGCAATCATGGAAACGTTGGGCCCTGACCTCGATATTCAGCCGAAGCTATCGTTCAACCTCGTGGATGACCCTGCCGCGGGTGTGCCATACTTTGCCATTCGCAATGAAGACCCGAAGGCACTTGGTGCGCCGCTTCAGGCTTCGGAAATTGTCAATGTTGATTTGAGCGGCTGGAAAAACGGCGTCGCCATTCTGCTCGATCAGATCACCCCGCCGCAGCGAGTGGAGACGCTGAAGAACCGGCTTCGCTCCATGCGATTGCAGCCCGGTTTTGAACAGACCGGCTGGCGCGAAAGCGACGTGTTCGGGTTGACGCCGGCCTCTCCCGGGTCGACGGAATACTCGCGAGTCATGATTGTGGTGGCGGATGAGGCGTTCTCGCTTGACGACCAGTCGGGTTCGGCCGCCGCATCATGGGCGTCGGGGTTGGCGCAACCGGAAGTGAAACTGGTGAATGCCGCCCTCACACGGCAGGCGTCGCTGAGCCAGATTACGCAGTTCGACCAACAGATTGCCGACGATGCGCGAACGAATGCCTATATCGCGGTCGTTCTGAGCTGGCTTGTGATCATCGTGTATCTCTGGTTCCGGTTCGGCAAGGTGCGGTGGGGATTGGCGGCCGTGGTGGCGCTGATTCACGACGTGCTCGTCGGCCTTGGCTCACTGGGATTGGCCTATGCGATCGCCGAGTCACCAATTGGAAAGTTTCTGCTGATCGAGAAATTCCGCGTGGATATGTCTGTCGTCGCGGCACTGCTGACGCTCATCGGCTACTCGGTTAATGACACGATTGTCGTGTTCGACCGGGTCCGCGAGCTTAAGGGGCGAATGACGGATATTACCCCGCAAATGGTCAATGACTCGATCAACCAGACCCTCTCGCGTACGCTGCTTACAGTGTTGACAGTGTTTATGACCATTGTCATCATGTACATCTTCGGTGGTCGAGGCATTCACGGCTTCAATTACGTCATGATCGCCGGCCTCCTCACCGGTTCGTACAGTTCGCTGGGCGTGGCAACTCAGTTCCTCATCAAACGTGCGGTCCGGGTGCGGGCCTAACGAGGAAGGACGAGTCGCAATCGACCGGCGAGATTGACTGGGCGATGAACCAGCTACAAGGAGGTTGTCATGGGTACGGAAACCCGAATCGGAATCGTTGCGGGGCTGTTGATCGTCGTGATCGCCAGCGTCTATTTCTTCTATGGAAGTGGACGGCGTGACGACGACATCCTCGTTGCAACGGGGCCGAAGGCGGCGGATCTGAAAATCCCCGCGTCGGCCGATCCGCGCCCCAGTGCCCTGAAGAAGCCTGCGATTTCACCGTCGCCATCAACTCCTTCAGGCAATCCGTTCAAGCCGCAACGGCCGATTGTCCCGCCGGCGAGTAGCGGATCATTGGCGAACTCCGTCACCACGCCGGTCGGCCCACCTTCCGACGCTGGTGCTTCGGGCATAGATAAGTACCGCATAGCCGGCCCGACCGCTCCGGCCAATTCGGGCTCGACGACAACGACACTCTTGCGTACCGAAGCGTCTCCGCTCTTGGTTGAGGCGACGAAAGACAATCTCACGCCGATCGTGAAGCAGCCGGAAACGAAGGCTTCGCCGCCGGTGAATTCTCCCGCCAGAACATCGCTCAGTGACGCGCCCGCCGTGCGCACTCGGTTGGAGCCTGACCCGGTGGTGTCTCCCTCGCTTCAATCGGGCTGGCCCAAGAACCACATCGCGGCCAAGGGCGACACGCTCGCGAGCTTGGCGAAGTTGTACTATGGCGATGCAAAGAAATCCGCAGAGATCGTGGCGGCCAATCCGAAGCTCAAGGGTCGACGAAGCCTGAAGGCTGGCGAGGAAGTCGTGATCCCCGAGTTGGCCATACGCCGTGAAGAATCGAAAGATTCGGCGACGCCGACATTGGTCGCCGAGTCATCCGGCAAGACATACGTTGTTCAGGAAGGCGACACGTTCTATTCCATCGCCCGCGCGCAGTTGGGCGATGCAAAGCGTGCCGGCGAATTGTTGAAACTCAACAAAGAGCTGGTACGCAGCGACGCCAAACGGTTGCGACCCGGCATGACAATCAAGCTGCCTTAACTTCGGCGCGGCGGATTGTATCGAGGCGGTCAAACCACGAGACGATTGCGATGAGGCAGAGAGTCCCCGCGCAGAGCGTGCCCACTGGGGTTCCGCGTCGCAAGACGTTCTGAACCACTTCGATTGTCCCTCCCCATACCCACACCATGTTTGCTGCTACACAGAGGCTCAGTGCAATCCACGCCGTCCACCAGCGCGGCGACGCCGTGGCAGACCATGCCCAGAGTGCAATCGCGGGGAAGAGATACCGCTCGTGCATCTGAGTTGAAAGCAGGAAGAAGCCAAGCGGCAGGATTCGTACGGCCCATCGCAATGAAGATTCATCAAGCCGTGATCGGACCAGCTTGATCGCCACCTTTGCCCACAAGATGAGCAGACAGACCATTCCCAAAGTGCGGGCGGGCAATCCGAAGGCCCACGGCTGATCGTCCCGGACATACCACCCGCTGAGGTCATCGCTCAGATGAGGCTCGGCCATCGGGGCGGAGAAGAACCACGAGGAAAAACCGTTGAGGTGCGTGAACGGATATGTTTTTGTCGCGCCCACATAGGCATTCCAGATTCCATCCCACCGGCCTGAGAATGGCATGAGCATCACGAACGCGGGTAGCACCCCCGCAAGGAGGATTCGTGCGATCGCCTTTCGGTCGGCCTGAATCTGTGTCCACGCCGCCGCGACCCAGAGCGGCGCGAGAATGATTGACTGAGCCTTGATCAACAGCGATGTGGCGGCCCAGAATGCCATCCAGCCGATGCGCTTTCGACGAATGGCCTCGACACTGAGCACGAGGAAAAGTGTGTGGATGGCATCAACTTGCCCCCAGATGCAGGAGTCGTGCAGGACGGCCGGCGACGTGGCATAGAGTCCCGCGACCACCAATGCACTGGTCGTGCCCAATCGCTCTCGCAGCAACACAACGAGAATCGCCGCCAACACCGCATCAGCCACCAACGCCGGGAACTTATGCAGGCGCATGGCGTAGATCGCCGATTTGTCCGGCGACTTGTTCCAGATGGACGCGGCAGTGGACTCGGTCAGGCCCGCGCCGGATGGCGCCATGATGCCCTGAAACTCCGCCAGCCCACGAAGCACGAAGACGTAGCCCGGCGGATAGTTGCAGACGAATCGGCCATTCGGCTGTTGTTCATAGACCGATGCGAGGCCGGTGGTTTTTGTCAGAAACGCCCAATGGACAAACTGTGTCTGATCCGCGGGAAAGCCGGGAGTCAAAAGAAGAGGCAGGCGAATCGCGACGGCCGCAAGGAAGATCAAGAGTGCGACTTGATGCCCCGACATAGGCCGACGGGCTTCAGTCATGGGAGGTCGTGGCGCATTCATAAGCGGCAAGCGTAGCCGAATGCCGGGGGTATCGTCATCATCCGTCGCGCCTTGGTATTGGCGTAAAGGCGTTGTTCACCATGAGTTGTCGCGAATTCCCTTGCCTTCTCAAGCGGATTCGTTACAATGTATTCCGTATGCGTCGCAATTCTGACAGGCAATCATCGCTCACGCTTAAACGGGCAATGCTCTTGTTGATCGCGTTGGCGTTTCTGGCCGTGGCCAGTGGCGGCGTGAATCTGCTTCACGACCACCATGAAGAAGGCGACCACTCCCATCCCTGTCAGGTTTGTTTCCTCGTCACGATGGCGACGGTCGCACTGGCCCTCGCGTTTATCTATCTCTTCTTCATTGCCGAAAAGGCCCATGGCGAACACCCCACAGTCTTGGCGGTGGTTCGCTCTACGGATCGCCTGACCGAATCGGCCCCCCGCGCCCCTCCGCGTCCCTGAGTTTTTCATTTCCAATCCAGACATGACCGGCTCCGAAGCGGCGGCGTTGCGCTCGTACAGTCGCGCGCACTCCACGGCTGAATGGCCGGGTGGCTCCTGTAAGACATTGGAAGATTCTGTAATGGCCCTTGGTCGTTACGGAAGGAAACTCTGGGAAACCCAGTTTATGAAGCGTCGTGGATTCACCCTGATCGAATTGCTCGTCGTGATTTCGATCATTTCTCTGCTCATCAGCATTCTGCTGCCGGCGCTGTCGCGCTCGCGGCAGCTTGGCCGGGCGGCGGTCTGTATGAAAAACATGCGGACCATCAGCGAGGCCGTGCAGATGTACGCCGACAACAACGAAGGGCGGCTGCCGACCGGCGGTCTTGCCCACGGCGGTTCGGTGGATGAAGGCATGGCGTGGATTAACACGGCCCGGCGCGAGCTGGGTGACGTGCGAATCACGCAGTGCCCGTCGGATCAAAGCCCGTATTGGCTTCGAAATGTCGAGGGTACGAATCAAAAACGGCGCATGAGTTATGCGAACAACTACTACACCATGGGCTCGATTGAGGGACGCGAGGAATACACGGTCTTGACCCGCGTACCGCGGCCGTCAAGCACAATCTTCTGGGCGGAATTGGCCGAACAGGGCGATTTCGCCGTGGCGGATCACGTGCATCCCGAGAACTGGTTCGCGAATCCTCGCGTGCTCGCGGCGTACGAAGTGCAGCTCGACCGGCATTTGGGGAGGGCCAATTACGGCTTCCTCGACAGCCACTCCGAGCCGCAGAAGTTCGAAGACACCTATTCCATGAACTTACAGGCAAGCCACTTTCCCAACATCGTCTGGTTTCACAATAAGTACGACCCCGTCGTGGCCTGGTAGCGCCGCACGGGGAGAACCGGATGTTCGAACAAGCCGCGGCGAATGGTCGGTCGCGGCATTATCACCCGAAAGGGAGGGATGTATGAGAAAGTGCATTGTGTATGCCCTGGCGATGGGGCTGGTCATCGCCACGAATTATTCGACGGCCCGCGCCGGACTTAAGGATGGCGACTTAAATGTTGGCGTCGATCTCGCCTTGGGCAAGTTGGCGCTGGAGTTCAATGGAGAGACGGTTGAATTGCCGGAGCTCGGCGGACCGATCTTTGGATTCGGGCTCGATGAGCCGGGGATTCTCACCATTGAGAATGCGGTCGCCGGATTGGTGCCGCCGGAACCCGGTGCAAACATCGTGCTCGAAGTGATTTCGTTCGACGCGGCACTGAAAGGATGGACGCCGGGGTTTTCGACAACGTTTGGAAATCCGGGCGACCTGTGGGATCTCGGTGGCGTGCCGGCGCATGAACACCCGTTCTGGCACATTGACTCAACGGATGCCAGTTACGTTGCGCCGCCCGGTCAGACCGAGTGGCACGCGACGTTTCGCATCCTCGACACAGGGGCGACGGGCTATCTGCCCAGCGATCCGGTGACGGTGACCTTTACACCGGAGCCGACGTCACTTGCCTTGCTGGCATTCGGAGGGGTGCTGGCGATGCGAAGGGTTCGACGACATCGGGAGTCCCGGTCAATCGGTTGATCTCCTTTGGCGATTGATCGGGGTCACGCCTTCCGCGTGATCGTCGAAGCGTAGGGGCGGGCTGTCGAGGGTAACCCCGGCAGCCCGCCACCTTGGTTCGCCTCCTGAAAGGCGATAACGAATTATACCCGCCACGGCGGGCAGGAGCATGAACAAGTGAAGACCATCACGACTTTCGTAGTTGTTCTAACCATTACAACGTCTGTCAACGCAGAGCACGCCGGCGATGTGTTCGTCGGC
>CAZSBF010000034.1:0-42088 GCA_964605185.1 uncultured Planctomycetaceae bacterium | reverse complement strand
GCAGCTTGGGCAGGGAGGAGTTCTTTCTCGATTCGCTGGCGGGCCTCGTCAATCGCTTTGCGATGCGTCGGCCAGATGTCCTGCATGAAGGCCGGCTCCATCGGTTCATAGGCCCGCACGATGCGCTGAATGAGACCGCGAACGGGAATCTCACGCCCGTCGCGAGTGTTGAAGCTGGGCGGCAACTGGGCGACCAGTTCCGACGCATCCCGGACGCTTTCACACGACGAAAGGCTCCCTTCTACAAAGCCCCACGCCGTCGAACTGCCCAATTCTTCCCCGACTTTGCGAACCGCCTCCACGGCTTTGTCGATGCCTTGTATCTTTTTATATTCCGCGTTCTCGCGCGAGGCGATGTCACGCACGAAATAGTGCATGTCCATAAATGGATTCACGCGAAGGACGATGTGCGTACTCGGCGTCGAATTCGTTGTGGGCGGCTCACCGTGGGCGATGTGCCCGGTGCATGCGATGACGAATGCAAGCATCCACTGCGATTTCATGAATCCATCCCTATGGCGCACGTTGAATTTCTGGTAGCCGCTCAACTTCGCATCAGCAGGCTCATGATTTCGGCACGCGTGGCGCCGCTCGTGCAACACTCTCCGCGAATGGCCGATGTGACCATCACACTTCCGGGCTTGCGCACGCCGCGGCAGGTCATGCAGGTATGCACGGCCTCCATCACCACGGCCACGCCCTTTGCGCCAAGCTCCTTCACGAGGATGTCCGCGATTTGCGTCGTGAGTCGCTCCTGAACCTGTGGGCGATGGGCAAAGGCATCGACGACACGGGCCAGTTTCGACAGTCCGACGATCTTTCCGTTGGGCAGATAGGCAATATGGGCTTTCCCCTCGAAGGGCATCAAATGATGTTCGCACATCGAGTTAAACGGAACGTCCCGAAGCACGACCATTTCGTCGTACTTCTCCTCGAAGACGGTCTTGAGGTACTCGGCCGGGTCGACGTTCATCCCTTGGAACATCTCTGCATACATCTTCGCCACGCGCTGGGGCGTCTTTTTTAACCCTTCCCGATCCGGGTCTTCGCCGATGGCCAGCAGGATTTCTCGCACGGCATTCGAGATGCGATTTAGGTCCACCCGATGGTCGGAAGGTGTCTTCATGATGGGATGCTCCGGGTTCGGCGCGGCCACTGGTCAGTGCGCGCCGTATTTCTCCGAGGTGGCCAAATCAAACCCCTCGTGGTCCGGATTATAGACGAGGCCGCGATACTCAGCCCGACAGCGGTAGCAGACCGTGACGCGGCCGACAAAGAGGAAAATGACCGCATCGATCACCACGAGCGACGCCAAGGTGGCATAGGTCGCGAGGATGTTTTCATAGGCATAGAACACAGACGCCGCGATTCCAAAAACGATCACCAGCCCGAGTCCAAGGCGCTGCGGAAAATCGCGCCGAACGAAGAACTCGACGCCGTCACACAGAACGCAACGAGTCAATCGCTCACCTCGTGCAAGCTGCGAATCGACCGGAAGCTTTCCGTCGTGCCCACAAGCCCGGCATGAAATCTTCCCCGTGCCCAGTGGTTTGACGCCCCGATTCCAGGCGCGGCACGACTCCTCCCCGCATCGAAATGTGATCGATATTTTCGGTTCATCCGGCACGCCGGGCATTCTACGACGCCGAACTCCGCGCTGCACCGGCGCCCGGTGTGGGTGCCCAGAAAGCCCCGGATTCTCGCCTGAAATCGACACCGTCCGCCGACATCGGCACCCGTCAATCCGGCCTTGGGGGATTATCAGCATGCGAATATAAGTATCTGTCCGGGTTGACATTCCGCACCCATTCGCAGATACTTGTATGGACTTCGTTCCGCAAAGAAGTACTGTCATACCGGACTTTGCCCCGCCGAACGAAGCACCACAGTAGGCCTACAACTGTCGATGGGGAGGATAGTGTCCGCAAGTAGCGGCTCGCCCTCGACCACTCTGGGAGGAAATACATCCATGGCAGGCGCTGTTCCTCAACAACGCGGCGGTTCCAACACCAGCACCGTCGTCATGGTCGTCTCCATCGTCGTCGCCGTCATCTTGCTCGGCGTCCTGATCTGGCTCTTCACCATGCAGGAGCAGCTCCGCGCCACCGCGGACTCGGCCGCCAAAGAAAAGGTGCGAATCACCGCTGACAACGCCAATCTCAACAAGACCATCGGCACGCTCTGTCGAAGCCTCGGCGGAAGCGACAAAGACGCCTCGGTAACGGCCATCAAAAAGTTCGACGACGCCCTCGAGAAGCTCGCCGGCGATGAAAAGATCGCCAACAAGGATCAGCTCACCGCTCCTTTCGGCGCGGCCGCCATCGTTGAGAACCTTCACAAGCTCTACGAAAACGAGCGATCGGCACGGGAGACCGCCGAGTCGGATCGCGAGAAGGCCGTTAAGCAGGCCAAGTCCGCTCAGAATCAGCTCGCCACCGTTCAGAAGAAATTCGGTGATGAAGTTGCCGTCCTTGCCAAGAAAGTGGACGATCTGCAGGTTGCCAAGGCCGAGTTTGAGAAGCTGAAAAACTCCGACATTGAATCGCTGAAGTCGCAGGTCAATGCCAAGCAGGATGCCATGGAATCGCTCCGCAAGGAAGCGGTTGAACTGGGCAACCACCTCAAGGCGGAGATCAATCAGCGCGAGCGACTGTTGGACGAGCAGAAGGTCGCACTGGCGAACCTTCGCGGTCCGGCGGCCATTGGTGCACAGGAACTGGCCCTGGCTCGAAAGCCCATCGGTGAAGTCCTTCGCGCCCTGCCCGGCGACTCGCTGGTGCACATCAGCCTCGGTCGTGATGCAAACGTGACCCTGGGCATGACCTTTACGGTCTATACGAGTGACGAACGCGTACCAATGGATGGTCGCGGCAAGGCAGCGGTGGAAGTCGTCGGCCTCGGCCAGCGCACCGCCGAGTGCCGCGTTACGGCTCTCGCGCCGCCCGATGATCCGATCCTCGAAGGCGACCGCGTGGGCAACATCGTCCTTTCGCGCGAGAAGGGCAAGAAGCCGCACTTCTGCATCGTCGGCGGATTCGATATCGACTTTGACGGTACGGTTGATGCCCGAGGCGCCGCGGCCGTTGCCGCACTCGTGAAGCGCTGGGGCGGTGAAATCGTCGAGACGGTCGACGCCGAAACCGACTACCTTGTGATGGGCAACGAACCGGCCTACGACATTCCAACCATGGCCGCCGTCATGGAAAAAGAAGAGGCCAAGCAGGAGGCCGCTCCGGAAAAAGCCGAAGCGACCGAGGAAAAGGCTGAGGGCGACGCTGAGAAACCGGCCGAAGAAGGCGCGGACGAAGCGAAGACCGAAGAAGCCTCCGAAGAGAAGCCCGCCGAGGCCCCCGCCGCCTTGCCAAGAATTGAAAAGAAGCGGGAAACGGATCTCGATGCCGAGCCGCGAACACGTCGTGCCGCGACCGAACGCGAGAAATACGACGAGGCCGTTCGCCGTGCCGAGAAGTTCGCAATCCCACGATTGCCGGCCGATCGCTTCTACAACTTTGTCGGCCTTGAGGTCGGCCCGCGTGCCGCCCGGGCACTCGCCAACTGAACCAGCGATTCCAATTCTGACACGATTCGCCGCGCCATCGCTGCCTTGGTGCAGCGCGGCCATTTCGTCCACGTGCCGCCCCCCCGGAGCAGTTCCGCCGTGGCCGATCGCGAACCGATATTTGCCGGGGAATTCAGGATGATCGCATCGAGGTGCTTCCTCGCCAGCTTTCCTTCGGCGTGGGCCCGGCCATTGTGATCTTCCAATGCAAAACCGATTGTGATTCGTCGCCCCTTTACCCGCCCCATCGACCCAGCGATATCCACCGTGGGCACCAGCACAATTCGCTTGCCTGACGTTGACTTGGCCCCCTTTATGTCTGCTCGCTGACGTGGGCGATAGTCGCTGACCGCCGCCGCAAACACGGCTGCATCGGCCCCGCGAAACGCCAGCCGCGTGGCCTTCAGCATCTCCGACGCGCTTTCAACGGGAACTACCGTGACGCCCCTCGGCCGTTCAAGCTCCACCGGCCCGCTGATGAGTGTCACATGATGGCCGGCATCGCGCGCCGCCTCGGCAATTGCATATCCCATTCGCCCTGACGATGCGTTGGAAATGAACCGAACGGTATCGAAATGTTCGCGCGTCGGCCCTGCAGTAATGACAATGCGAAGCGGCCCGCGCTTAGTACGATTGCCACGTCGCCCTGCCACGCATCACCTGCCCGTCTGGCGCTTCGGCGGTGACTTCTGAAGCAGCGAAACGGCCTGTGCCAGAATCTCATCCGGTTCGGCCATTCGCCCTTTCCCGACGGCTCGACAGGCCAGCCACCCTTCATTGGGGCCGACCGTCTTTGCTCCCCGCTCAACAAGCAACGCGAGATTTGCCTGCACGGCCGGGTGCTCCCACATTCGGGTGTTCATGGCCGGCGCGAGCAGAAGCGGGCTCGCCGCCGACAGTCCGAGGTTGGACACCAAATCGTCGGCAATTCCGTTAGCCAGTTTCCCAAGGATGTTGGCCGTGGCCGGCGCGATGATGAAGAGATCGGCCACTTCGGTCAGGGAGAGATGTTGCTGCACGTCGGCGGTCTGCCAGACATTTGTAAATACCGGCCGCGCCGTGAGCGCTTCAAATGTGAGCGGCGTGATGAACTTCCGCGCGGCCTTGGTCATGGCCACGCTAACCCCCGCACCGCGCTGCACCAGCGACGACACAAGCGTCGCCACTTTGTATGCGGCAATGCCCCCGCAGACGGCCACGAGCACTTCGTAGCCCGCCAAATCCGGCCCCTCGCGTGTGGGAGCGGCGGCCATGTCAGTCTGCGGCGGACTCGGTTGACGTCTGCTGACCGGGGATTACTTTGCCTTCTTCAATCTCGCGCACAACGATTTCCATCGGCGTGAGCTTACCCGGCTCGATCATCGGGCGAGCGCCCATCATCAGTTCGCGCCAGCGCTTCTGAATCAGCGCACTGAGCTTGAACCGCCCGCCCACCTTCTTAATGAGGTCCTCGCTGCGAAGTTGTCGAATCATGATGCAATCCCTTCTCGCTGACTCACCGTCAGCCCTTTATTCTCTGCACGATCGTCTCAACCGTTCCGTCTAGATCGTCATTTACAATAAACTCGTCGTAACAGGCTGACTCACTGGCGAATCGAATCTCGCCGTCAGCCTTCGACAGTCGCTCGCGAATCGCCTCTTTCGGATCCGTCGCGCGGCCTTCAATTCGTCGTTTCTGCTCTTCTGCGGTCGGCGGCAAAAGGAAAAACGCCTTCGCCGCAGGCAGCTTCTGGCGAACCTGGATGCACCCCTGGATGTCGATTTCCAGGATGATCGTCCGCCCGCTTTCGACGGCCTTTTCCACCGGCTCCAGCGGCGTGCCGTACAACTGCCCGTAAACCTCGGCCCACTCCAGCAATTGGCCGGTCTCTCTCATGCGAAGGAACTCGTCGCGCGAGACATAATGATAGTCACGTGCACCGGCTTCGTTTTTCCGCATCGGACGTGTTGTGACGGACACGCTGAACTCGCCCGGCAGCTTCGCGCATAACCGATGGCAGACCGTGGACTTTCCCACGCCGCTCGGGCCGCTGACCACCACGATTTTCCCTGCTCGCTCCGTCATCCCTGCCGTCACCGCGCTCCGAGGCTACGCTACGTTTTGCACCTGCTCTTTGATCCGGTCGATCGCCGATTTGATCTCCACGATCTGCCGAGCGATCTGGGCGTCGTTCGCCTTGCTTCCGATGGTGTTGGCCTCACGCAGCATCTCCTGCGAAAGGAAATCCAGCTTTCGGCCGGCGTCGTCGCGACCGCCGCACAATTCCGCGAACTGATCGAGGTGGCACGCCAATCGCGACAGTTCCTCGTTCACATCGCATCGCTCGGCGAACACCGCGACCTCACGCGCCAGGACGCCTTCATCCAACTGCACCGTGCCGCCCGAAAGCAACTGCTGCACGCGGCCGGTCAGGCGCTTTTGATATTCCGCCACCACCGACGGGCACCGCTCGCCAATCGTCGAAAGCCGCTTGCGAATGTCACCGCATTGATCGGTCAAATCGCGTTGCAGCGCCTCGCCCTCGGCACGACGCATTTTCTCAACATTCTGAATCGCCTCGGCCGTCAGCTTTTGCACCACTGCGAACCGAGCCAACAACTCTTTCTCGTCCATCTCGCCGGCATCGCATATGCCCGGCACTTCCAATAGGCCTGCAAGATCGACCCGCGTGCCCGGGAGCGTCGCCGTGATATCTGATAACCGCTTCGCATAGGCTGCCAACGCAGCTGTATTGATTTCGTATGCACCTGCGGCATTGGGGTCCTTGACCCTCAGTGCAAATGCAACGCTGCCCCGATTCAGCCCTTCGCGAAGCAGTTTTTCAATCTCTGACTCGAACCGCTGAAACACATCCGGCAGTTTCATCGACGCTTTGAAATAGCGGTTGTTCACGCTGCGGATTTCGACTCGGTACGCAACGCCTCCCACATCACACGCCGCTGCCCCGAAACCCGTCATGCTTTGAATCATGATGCAAAGCTCCGGGCGAACTTACGAAGGCTGTGTCGTCGGTGCCGGAGCTGCCGGGGCCGCGGGCGCTGGCGAAACTGGTGCCGGTGTTGGGGCATTCCCGCCTTCGATCGGCGTCGTTTGGACCTGAATCGGCTGCGCGCCCTGCGACGGATCGCTGCCCGGCTGGACCGGCGTGGTTACGGGTGCCGGTGCTGCGTTCAGTGTCTTCTCCGGCTCAAAAGCATAGTTGCCGATGATCGCCAATATCAGGAACACCGCGGTTAGGCCCACTGTAACCCATGTCAGAAAGTCGCCGGTCTTCGTGCCGAATGCCGTGTGGCCGCCAACGCCGCCGAAGGCACCGGAAAGGCCCGAGCCTCGATTCTTCTGCAGAAGAATCAGGCCGATCATGAGAATCGAGACGGAGACCATCCCGATGGTAATTACCGCTGTAACGAAACTGCCGAGCATCACCATGAAATCAACCCAAGCCTTTCGCGCGTATGCACGCTTCGAGAATTCCGTAAAAGTCCCCCGCCTTCAGGCTCGCGCCGCCGACCAACGCTCCGTCCACATCGGGACATTTCATGAGCGTCAATGCATTGTCCGGCTTCACGCTGCCGCCATATTGAATTCGGATCGCCTCCGCCGCCGCCTTGCCGAATCGCTCGACGAGCCGGCCGCGAATGTGGCGATGGGCGTCCTGTGCCTGTTCGGGCGTCGCATTGCGACCGGTGCCGATGGCCCACACCGGCTCATATGCAACGACGATCCGCGCCGCCGTGGTGGCATCTAGCCCTGCAAGGCTGCCTTCGATCTGGCGACTCAGCACCGACTCGGTCTGCCCTGCGTCACGCTCAGCGAGCGTTTCACCCACGCAAACAACTGGGATCAACTCTGCCTTTAGCGCGGCGATCGTCTTCTTTGAAATCAACTCATCCGACTCGCCCAGCACACGGCCATCCGCTCCCTTTGGCCCGATGGTGTGACGTCGTTCGCTGTGGCCGAGGATGACATAGGTGCAGCCCGTCTCTCGCACCATCGCGGCCGAGACTTCACCGGTAAACGCACCGTTGGCTTCGTGCCAGAGATTCTGAGCACCAAGCCGAATCGGCGAATCCGCAATGGCCTTGGCCATCGGGAACAGATAAATCGACGGCGGACACACGGCGATATCGATCGGCGGCGCGCCGCTAATACGGGCGCGCAGCTCTGAAACCAGTGCCCGGCCTGCGGGCAGGTCCAGATTCATCTTCCAATTGCCGGCGACAAATGGTCGTCGCAAGGATCACTCCGACAAAGGATTACGGTTCGCGGCCTGGGTCAAAAACAATCGCTAAGTGCCGAGCCCCGTAGTAGAAGCGTAAACGCTCGCGGTGTCAACCAGCCGAGAACGCGGCCGAATGGTAACCCCCTGCAACCACTGGGGTTAACACCGAATGACGAGATTCGCGAGTCAGCGAGATGGCTCGGCCGGAGCGCCAAGTCGAAGTGGCAGGCGGATCGTCACCTTTGTCCCCGCGCCGACTTTGGAAGCCAGTTGGATCGTCCCGTTCATTTCCGACACCAGCCCATGCACGGCGGCGAGGCCGAGGCCGATGTTTTCCGAAGAAGCGCCGCCGCCCAATTCGCCCTTGGTGGTGAAGAACGGCTCGAACATATGTTCCATCGCCTTCTCCGGGATGCCGCAACCGGTGTCGGCAATGGTAATGACGGCCTGATCGTGGTCGCGCATGGCCGTGATAGTGAGCGTGCCGCCG
This sequence comes from uncultured Planctomycetaceae bacterium, assembly GCA_964605185.1. Classification (GTDB taxonomy): domain Bacteria; phylum Planctomycetota; class Phycisphaerae; order UBA1845; family UTPLA1; genus JACRIM01. Next base: position 33,816 of record CAZSBF010000034.1, on the reverse strand, counting down.
GTGGGCATCGCGTCGATCGCGTTTTGGGCAATACTCTCAAGCACCGGCAAGACGCGCTGCGCTTCATAGGGGCCGGAGGGAATTTCCTCGATCGTGGCGACGACTTCCACGTTCGACGCCCTCGCCAGGGCCCGCGCTTTGTTGACGAACCGATCCAGTAGATTTGCCAGTGGCGAAAACTCGTCCTGCAAAACATTTTCCTGCTCGGCGAACGCCGAAAGCTGTTTCGTAATGCGCGTCGCCCGGCCGATCGTTTCCGCGAGACCGCGAAGCGTCTTTCGTAATTCTCGCGGGCTGTCGCTTGGCAAGGCGAAATCAATGCTGGTCATCATGCCGCCGAGGATGTTGTTGAAATGGTGCGTCACGGCCGCAGCCATGTTGCCCAGCGACGCCATCCGCTTGCTGCGGGCCAACTCCTGCGACAGCTTCTTGCGATTGGAAATATCGCGCATGCTCGCTGAAGCCCCAACGACGCGGCCCGATGGGTCCACGATCGGCGAAATGATCACGATGTAGGTGGAAGGCGAACCGGATTCACGGCCGAACTTCGCTTCGATCTCGCCCGACTTGCCGGTCTCCAGGCATTCGCGAAACAGCCGCTCGGCCTGAGGCCGATCCGGTTCCTCAAAAACTTCGAGGACGCTGTGCCCCTGGATCTCCTCAATGCTGCGGCTGTAATGGGCAACGGCCTGCAAATTCCAGTAGCGCACGCGCAAATCCGGATCCACCCCGATGCAGATGAAGCCGAGGCTGTCGCAGAGCTGCTCAAAATAGTCGTTGCTCGACGGCTGCATGACGACGTTTGTTCCCCCCTGCCTTATGGAATCGGTGACGACGGCTCGCCGGGCCCGCGTGCCTCGGGCGAACGCGCCTGCGAATAGGCCCGCACCAGCGGACTGATTACAAAAACGCTCTCGCGAATCTCCACCGAATCACCAGTGGCGGATTGTAACTCCTCCACGAAAAACGGCCGAGCGATCACCGGAAGGTCGTGAACGGTCGGAGTCGGACCCACCAGAAGGAACCCCCCGGGAGGTATTCGTGCTGAAAACGCGAGCGCCGAGAAGGTCGTTTTGCGTTCCTCCTCTTCCTCCCGCGGCGGACCGTCCGGCGGCTTTACCCAACGACGCGGTCCGGGCGGTTCCTCAATCTCGGGCACCAGTTCGAGCATCACTTCCTTCAGATTCGCCGGACGCAGACCATAGGCCATTCGAAAACGTGCACTGGGAGCGGTGTAATCATGACCTTCCATGACCCCTGAATCATCAAAGGAAAACAGCGTCATCGCCGGGAGTGGCGGCCCCAAGTCCAATTCGACGAGCTTGGATGCATCGGGTGTGGCATGATCGAGGGCGATTCGATGATCGGGCAGCTTGCTCAACTCGGCGAGCAACGTCGCTCGGTCCGACTCTCTCCCGATCGCGCCGCGAAAACCATTTGCCGCCAATCGAAGCGACATCTCGGCATTCGCCAATGGACCGGCAACGAGTTTCCACACGCCTTCGTCTGTCGTGAAGGTTCCCTTGCGGGCGGAAATGCGATGCAGAGTGAATTCCACCGTCAGCCTCTGAGCCGGTCGGTCGAAGATCGGATTGCCTTCATTTGCAGGAGGCTGAGTCAGCGGGGTTTCCTGCGGTTTCTCCGTGGAAGTCCTTGCCCCAAATCCCGGGGACTTACATCCGGGCACGAGCACGAGTATCGCCGCCATGGCGAACACGATTCGACCGTTTAGGTGTGCAAGTCCAAGCATCACGAGAGGTTTCGCACGGCGGGCCATCTGTCGAATGACTCTATCTTCGCCGCAGAGCAAGGTCAACGTGCCGCCAGACGACTTAGCACGTCGCACCCACGGCGAATCATGTCGTCCGTCGTGGCATAACTGATTCGGAAATGAGTGTCCTGCGAGGAGAAGATGTTGCCGGGGATCACCAGCACACCCTTCTCGCTGGCCGCTTCGCAAAAGGCCGTGGCATTTGCGAAGTGCGGCGGAACACGAGGGAAGACGTAGAACCCGCCCGTCGGCCGCACGAACTCGAACTTGTTTTCGAGCAAGCCGCAGACCAGATCACGCTTGCCCGTGTAATCACGGCGGTGGTTCGACACATCCGTCTCCAGCGCCTTCAGCGTCGCGAATTGGGCGGGCGACGGCGCGCAGACGTAGGTGTATTGATGCAGCTTGGTCATCTCGCCGATCAACGACGCCGGGCCGGCGGCATAGCCCATTCGCCATCCGGTGATGCCATAGGTCTTGCCGAATCCGCGAAGTGCAATCGTGCGCTCCGGTGCAAGCGCCAGCGGCGACGGGTTTTCGCCTTCATAAGCAAGTTTGTCGTAGATCTCATCGGAAATAAGCACCAGGTTGTGCTTTCGTGCGATGGCAACGGCCTGCTCCACTTCCGCAGGCGACAGCACGCGCCCGGTCGGGTTCGCCGGAGAATTAATCATGAGCGCCTTGGTGCGCGGCGTCATGGCGGACTCGACCGCTTCAGGACGAAATCGAAAATCAGGATAGGATGACACCGGCACCGGCGTGCCGCCGACCATGTTGACGAGATGGAAGTAGGAAACGAAATAGGGATCGAGAAACACGACCTCGTCGCCGGGGTTCACGGTCGCCAGCAGCGCTAGCGTCAATCCGCCCGACACGCCGGAGGTCACGAGAATGGATGCATTCACTCCCGACGTGCGACGAACTTCCTCCCCAAGCCGCTTCACTAGCTCGGGCAGTCCTGCACTGGGCGTATATCGGTTCTTGCCGGCGCGAATCGCCTCAATGGCCGCGAGCTTTACCGGCTCCGGTGCGTCGTAATCCGGCAGGCCGATGGACAGGTCGCAGGGATCCTTCATCCGCGACGCCATCTCGAAGAATTTGCGAATGCCCGAGAACTCGACCTTTCGCGTGCGATCGGCCAGAAGATTGGAGACGTCCATGTTCACCCGACACTCACGTCACATGAATCGTCGCACGCCTCGCCGGACAGTGCCGCATCAGCGTCATCAGCCGGGCGAGGCATTCGTGCGCGGGAACGATTCTACTTCTTTGCCTTGGCCTTATCCTTCGCCGCTGGCGCTGCTGCTGCCGGGGCTGCTGCACCCGCTACGGCTGCTTCGCCTTCCTTCGGTGCGGCCTTCTTGGTCTTGCCGCCGACTGCCGCCTTGCGGTGCGGGACTTTGGGCAGGCCGTAGGGACTGGTCTCGCCCTTCTTAAAGGCTTCCTTGTCTTCCAGCACCTTGATTCGCTCGGCGCGGGTAAGCACATTGCGATGCCGGCTGAGCGAGGCCTTGCTCTTGAGTGAACGATCCATGGACATGATGAGGTCTTCCTGCCTTTCCTATACGGGATCACCGGCCTTCGTTGCCGGATAGCTTACGAAAAAACAACCCTTAAACGCATACTGTCCGCCGGCCGCGCGGTATTCCGCGCCAAGCTGACGAATCTTCTTTATCAGCGAATCGCGCTCTCCCGCTCGATCCTTGGACGGCGACGCGCCTTGCTCGCAAAACAGCACGTATCCATTCGACCGCTTTCGGGCAAATGTCCGCACGCCCTTATCCAGGAGGAACTTCCTTGCGTGAGCCAGGTCGGCCGCGAGCTGCTCGCCGTTTCGCTCTCGCGATACGACGAACGACTCAATCTGCAGGTAGTTCAAATCCTCCGCCAACGCGGGCGTCGTCTGATCCTCGGCATTCAATCGGACCGGCTCATTCGCCGTGACCGATTTGTCTTTCTTCAATTCGGGCTTCTTCAAAAGCTCCGACAATTCCGGGTTTACCGGCGGCGTCGATTGCGGTTTCGACCCGCTCGACTTCATCGCCGGTGTCCGCTTTACGTTTTCCTTGACCGGCGGCTTCGCATCTGGCGCATCCTGCTTTGGCGTCACGGCGACCACCGTTCCCAACGAACCGAACTGCTCTTTCGAATGGCGCCCCAGCGAATACGCCGCGAGCACCAATCCAGCGAACAACCCGACGATTCCGACGCAACTCGCCGTGCTCAGCGAAAACGTCATCTTCGGCATCGAGCCGCCCGATGCTTTTCGAGCCTCGGCACGCGCCGCTTTGTCCGCGACCTTTTGCGCCTTCCGCGCTTCCTTCTCGGCGCGACGGGCTTCGTCCGCCCGGCGCCGATCCTCAATCTCGGCCTGTCGAAGGGCCAATTCGTCGCGGGCCTGATCCTCCGTCAGCGCCTCAGCGACCACGGTCTTCGTGGGCGAGTTCGACTTGCCGCCGCCCCACAGGGCCGAAATGCCCGGCCGACGGGCTTCACTGACCGTCTGCGGGGCCTTGCTCATCGCTTCAAACAACGTTGGGCCGCGTCTTGCTGCCATCGTCGGTCACGCCTTCCTGAGAAATTGCCCCGTCGCCGCTCGATCCATCGAGCACGCACCGCCCCAGCCCGGTAAGGATACCGCAAAACGCCGTTTTTTCAACGAAGGCCGCAGGCCTGTGAATAAAGCCGATCCAGAGCGAACGCCCGGAAACAATGCGGTTTCTACGGCCATGAATGATAACGGTTCACGGCGGTTTGCCGTCAGTGCGAATGCTCGTGATCCTGACAATGCCGGCAAACAAACCGCTGTCGCCCCTTGCTGGTTTTTCCGCGGGTCGCCGCCGGATAGCCGTACAAACAGCACGCGCATTCCATCGCCGCGTCGGCCTTCATCCGGCCCGCCGCCCAGCGCGAGACCTCCTTCGGCAGCACGCCGCGCCCGCGACACACCGGGCAGGTGTCATAGAAACTGCGCAGGATCACGTCGCGGATGAACGCCGACTTGTCCGGCACTTTCTTGAGCACATCCGCCAGATGCCGGTCCACCCGAAATGAAACGATGACGCCTTTGTCCTTTGCCGTGTTTGAGCGGGCCATGAGTGCGCAATCTCCTTGATCGCGCCCATCATACGCCCCCGATCAGATGCTGCCGAGAAAGAGCGCCAGCGCCCCCGTCGCCCCGCCCGCCAGAAAGATCGCATCGGACCACGAGCGATCCCAGACTGACTTGTAACCCCAGATGATCACGAAGAGCATCGGCATCAACGCGAGCATCACGGTCCCTCTTGGTGAAAGCTGGAACCCCAGCCAGCCAGAAATGCTGCCTGCCGTCACATTCTGCCACCATACGGAAAACACAATCGCTCCCGTGCCGACGTACACTTTCATCCGCTCGATACGCTCGCGGCGAAGCATTCGCTTAATCGGCGCCGACATTTCCACGCCGCGCATCCGGGCCTCGTGCAACGAGAACTCTTCGCCGCACTCCGGGCAGCGCCGCGACGCCAGACCGGTCAGGTTGTAATCACAATTCGGGCAAACATGCAGCGGCTTCTCCGGAATCGGCGACCCCTCCGGCAGACCGGCCTCGGCAAGCGCGACGCGCTTCGACTCGGGAATATGGCGTTGAATGGCCTCCGACACAACGGGCTCAAGCTCGATGCGCGGAGCGCTTTCTTTCTCGTCGCCGCTCACGAATCACCCGACCTTATAGCCCGTACTCCCCCCACCGACCATCCACCAACCGCTTCACATCGTCACTCATCTCCAGCGATACCGGCCAATCGCGCACCACGCCCTCCCCCGCAATCTTGCGCGTCGCGTCGATGCCCATCTTGCTTCCCGCCGCGAGGTATGGCGACGAGTGATCGAGAATATCCATCGGCCCATCGACGAGAAACGTATCGCGCCGAGGATCAACATTGGCTCCAACGGCAAACATCACCGCTTGATCGTCATGCACGTTCACGTCTTCATCCACGATCACGATGAACTTGCTGAACATCATCTGCCCTGCGCCCCAGATGCTGCTAGCCACCTTTCGCGCCTGCAGCGGATACTCCTTCCGAATCTTCACAAAACAGAAATTGTGAAACGCCCCCCACCGCGGCAGGTTGTAATCCACAATGTCGGGGATCAGCATTTGCAAGAGCGGCAGAAAGACGCGCTCCGTCGCCTTGCCCATGTAATAATCTTCCATCGGCGGCGGACCGACGATGGTGGTCGGGTAGATTGGGTTCTCGCGGTGCGTAATGGCCGTGATGCGCATCGTCGGGAAATTGTCGGCCAGGCTGTAAAAGCCAGTGTGATCGCCGAACGGTCCTTCGCGTGCCGTCTCCGTCGCGCTCACGAAGCCTTCAATCACGATCTCAGCGTTTGCAGGCACTTCAACCGGAATCGTTTTACATGGCACTAGCGAGATGCCGCCATCATTCAGGAACCCGGCGAAGAGCAGTTCGCTCACGTTTGGCGGCAACGGGCACGTCGCCGCGTACGGCAACACACTCTCCCCACCGAGCACGATCGCCACGGGCATGTCCTTCCCCTCGGCCGCCCACATGCGATGATGCCGCGCCCCGTCGTGGTGCATGTGACAATGAAACAGCGCCGACTTCGGTCCGGTCACCTGAATGCGATACATGCCGATGTTTGGCTCGCTGCCATCAGGCGCGGTCGTGTAAATGCCCGCAAGCGTGATATACCGCCCCACCTCCCCTTCCTGCCCCCCTGCCTTCGTGCCTCCGTGCCTTTTTGCCTTTGTGCCTCTCCCAAAGATAACCGCTTCGTCGCTCCCCCCGTCATGCGGCCAACATTTGATGATCGGCAGGGTGTTCAAATCCGCGTCGTCGGCGTGCACGACTTCCTGGCACATCCCGCGCTTCACATGCTTCGGTGCATAGCCCGCGATCTTGGCCAACTCCGGCAGCATCTTCATTTTTTCAAGAAAGCTCGTCGGGGGTTCGGGCTTAATCAGCTTTTGCACTTTGGCCGCCAGCGTTTCAAAATCGTCGTCGCCCAGCGCCATCCGCATCCGACGGTAGCTACCGAAAAGATTGATCGCGAGCGGAATCCGGCTTCCCCGCACGCGATCAAACAGCAACGCATGACCGCCCGTGCCGCCATGGATGGGATCCGTCGAAGGCGCACCCGCCAACCCCTCGGGCGCATTGGATTTGCTGACCCGATCGGCAATGGCGGACACCTCAAGGATCGGATTCACCTCGACGCCGACGCGCTTTAATTGCCCTTCGCGCTCCAGGGCTTGAACGAATGTTCGAAGATCCGCGAATGACAATGAACGGCTCCTTGGGCGAACGACTCTCGATTACGCGCAACGCTATCGTATCCCCGATCGCCTTGGATTGGTTGTCTTCGTCGCAACGCCTGGATACAATAGCTATAAGTATAGCTAGAACAAAGGCGAACCCCATGCGGACCGTACAAATGACGCTCGACGAATCCCTGGTGGATCGTCTCGACAAAGTGGTGAAAAAGCTCGGCACATCCCGATCGGCGTTCACACGCACAGCGCTGCGCGCCGCACTCCGCCGACTTCGAGAAGAGAAACTCGAACGCCGCCATCGCGCCGGCTATTCCAAAAAACCAGTCCGGCGGGGCGAATTTGATGTTTGGCAGCGTGAGCAGGCATGGCCCGACTGATCAATCGAGGCGACGTTCGGTGGTATCGATTCGGTGCGCCAGACAAGAAGCGCCCCGTACTGGTCCTAACCCGCGAATCCGCAATCGACTATCTGTCCGACATCACCATTGCACCCATTACCTCCACCATACGCAACATTCCATCCGAAGTGCTTCTGACCGGCACCGACGGAATGCCCCGCGATTGTGCAGTCAATCTGGACCACGTTCAGACAGTCCCAAACGCGAAAATTGGCGCACTCGTTACGCATTTGCACTCCGCTAAACTTGCAGAAGTTCGAAAGGCCCTGCTCTTTGCCCTTGATTTTTCGCGTTAACGACTAAATCACGCCCCACTTTTCACCCCGCCCATGTCCCCTTAGAGTCCCCTTTCACATGCGGCCGAACCACGCCGTAAGATGCCAAGGATTCCCAGCAAATGGCCATCCAATTCCTCTGTTCCTCCTGTCGCCAGCCCATCGAAGTCGACGACGATGCCGCGAATCAGCCCGTCACCTGCCCCTACTGCCGACATGTCACGCAGGTCCCCGCGGTGTCCGACCCCACCGTCGCCGCAGCACGGGCCTCGGCACCACCCCCTCCGCCGCCGTCCACGCCATTGCCGTCGGTCAGCTCTGAGTCGGTCGGCTACGGACCCGCTCCCATCCCAATCCCGAAGCTCGAACAGGGAAACAAACTGAGTTGGGCCTCCTTCGTCTGTGCGATCATCAGCGCCTTTTGTTTTATTGGCATTTTCGGCTACGTGGCATCGGTCGCGGCCACCCTCCCGCCGAATCCGACGCCCGAGCAATTGAACGCCGTCGTTCGCGAACGCACCGCCGGCCCGGCTACGCAGGCCATCGCAATACTTAGCATGTGTGTGCTCCCGGTGATCGGCGTCGGCCTGGGCATCGCAGCACTGGTAAAACGAACAAAACCCCTTTGGCCCGCCATTGTGGCAATGGTCATCTTCTCCGGGTTTGTGCTGCTTTCATGTGCCAGTGTCGTCGTGGGCATATCCTCCGCCGCAACAAAGAAGCCATAATGCGTCCTTCATGCGGAATTCACAGCCGCTGAATGTCCGGTAAGCAGGATACGTCTTCGACAAAGGCCGATCAGACGACCACGTGCGTCCACATTCGTCGCAACGGCGAATAACAAATTCGGCGTATTAACGGACGATGCCCGATGTCCCAATAACCAATCACGGCACGCTCCATTTCCGCGCATTGATCGCGCGCTTTGCATTGACACGCTGCGCCCATCTTGGTACTTTCGATGTCTGCTTGTTCGCGGCGAAGGAGGGGCCGCCGCGACGGCCATGCCTGAAAGAGAGTCGCGCATCCATGGAGCAGACGCACCTTACCAAACCGCAGCCGCCGCGAAAAAGCGTGCGGCGCAAGCCACTCTTCACCGTTGAGAAGGCGAACCGCGCCCTGCCGCTGGTCCAGCGCATCGTCGCTGACATCGTGAAGCAGCATAAGAAAGTCTGCGCCCTCGAAGAGCGATGCCACATGCGCCGGCCCAACGTCAGCGAGGACGAGCAGGCACGCCTCGGCCGCCAATACTCCATCGAGATCGAGAAACTCCGTGACTTCGCCGAAGAACTCGCCGCCGTCGGTTGCGACCTGAAGGACTGGCGCCGCGGCCTCATCGATTTCGCGGCAAATTATCAGGGCCGCGAGGTCGAGCTTTGCTGGCACCTTGGCGAAGATCGCGTCGCCTTTTGGCACGAAATCGGCGCGGGCTTCCCCGGCCGCCACGCGATTGACGACGTCTTCGCCGCCGATGTCGCCGCCTGCACGCCAGCCTGACGCCCGGGCTCGTGGCCACAGACCATTCTCATTCCGCGCTCTATTACCCCGTGTTATGATGACCGGCGTCATGAGGGCCGCGATGTTGAATCCGCTCGTCTGTTCCCCGATCGCCGAAAAGTACCTCCAGCTCCACCTCTGCGAAGGAGTCGGGCCGATCCGCGCTGCGAACTTGCTCTCCGAACTTGGGGATATCGACGCCGTCCTCGCCGCCACTCACGGCGATCTAATGCGTGTGAACAAGGTGGGCGAAAAAGTCGCCGCTCAAATCATCCGCGACCGAAGTGCCGATCGCGTTGCCGAAGAAATCGACATCGCCACTAAACACGGCGTCCGCATCCTCTGCCTCGCCGATCCCGACTATCCCGTAGCTCTCAAGAACATCACCGATCCACCGCTCTGCCTTTACGTGCGCGGCTCCCTGCAAAAAGAAGACGCCCTCGCCCTCGGCATCGTCGGCTCGCGCCATTGCTCGCGTTACGGCGCCGAGCAGGCCGAACGACTCGCCGCGCTGGCCGCCAACGCCGGCCTCGTCATCGTTTCCGGCATGGCACGCGGCATCGACACCAGTGCGCATCACGGTGCCCTCGTCGCCGGCGGCCGAACGCTTGCCGTCATCGGCTGCGGCCTGTGTCACCTCTATCCGCCCGACGCCGTCGAACTCGCCGAAAGAATCACCAAGGGCGGCGCGATTCTCAGCGAACTCCCCATGCGAATCGCACCCGATCCGCAAAACTTCCCGCCGCGAAACCGGATCATCGCCGGCCTCTCGCTTGGCGTACTCGTTGTCGAAGCCGCCCGGCGAAGCGGCGCCCTCATCACCGCCCGCCTCGCCACCGAATACAACCGCGAAGTATTCGCCCTGCCCGGTCGGGTGGATGGCCCCTACGCCGAGGGGTGCAACGATCTGATCAAGTCCGGCTCCGCGAAACTTGTGACCAACCTTTCAGACATCCTCGACGAACTCGGCGACGTCGGCCGCTCGCTCGCTTCCATTGCCACGGAGGCCCCACCGACCGCCGATGCACCCAAGTCGCCGATTCCCCTCGACGACGCCGAGCGCACCATTCTCTCCGCGCTCGGGCCTGAGCCGCTGCCAGTGGAGGCCGTTTGCGAATTGTCGATGCTGCCACCGTCAAAGGTCGCTGCCGTCCTGACCACACTGCAACTTAAGGGAGCCGTTCGGCGCGTCGGGGCCAATCTGTACGAGCTGGTCTGCCGGGCGTGACACGCATCCGACACAAGAAATGACGGTTTGGCACGAATCAAAACCTATCTCAATCGATAGGGCAAATTGGACTGGATTTTCCACCCCGTTTCCCTGACGATTCCAACAACAGGCTTGCAGGGTCATTCGATGTCAGGGCCACCATCCAACAAAAAGTCTGAATCGCGCGTCAGAATCCCCTTGGTGGCTGCGTATACGTCTATATCGCCGGGCGACGTGCCGGCGAACAGGGAGCGGAACCACCATGGTCGTCCGAATCGGGCTAATCGGCGATTACTCGCAATCCGTGATTGCGCACACTGCGATCCCACGGGCTCTGAAACTCGCGGCTGAGCAGGAAAACATTGAACTGAGCCACGACTGGCTTGCCACGGAAGCGCTTGCCACCGCGGCGAAATCGCGATTCGCGGAGTACCACGCCTTTTGGTGTACCCCCGGTTCGCCATATCGCAGCATGGACGGCGCAATCCGGGCCATTCGATATGCCCGCGAAACGCCCCGCCCTTTTCTTGGCACCTGCGGTGGCTTTCAACATGCCGTCGTCGAAATCGCCCGAAACCTCCTGAACGTCCCCGCTGCCGACCATGCCGAATCCAATCCCGATGCCACCGATGCCGTGATTACTCCGCTCGAATGCAGTCTGATTGAAGTACAGGGAACGATTACCGTGGCCCGAGACTCGCGCCTCTACGCTGCCTATGCTCGAAACCAGGTTGCGGAGACGTATAATTGCCGATACGGACTCAGCGCGGAATTTCGCGCCAAACTCAACCACCCTGCCATCGCATGCACGGCCTTTTCGGAAACCGGGGATGTCCGTGCCATCGAATTGGCGGATCATCCCTTCTTTGTCGCGACGCTCTTTCAACCCGAGCGGTCGGCCTTGACCGGCACCGCTCACCCCCTCATCGCCGCTTTTGTCTCCGCCGCGGCGGCGTCGGCCTGACGTCCTAATCAGAACTGCCAGTCCCACCGCCAGCCTTTCGGCTTGTTCGCGGCCTGCAATCCTTCCGGCACCTCGCCCGCCTTTTCGAACGGATCATTCACCGTCGCTAACCAGGCCTTCCACGCCTTGGCGTCGTAATGGTGTGTAACTCCGGTCAGCGCAATCAACGACGTTTCCGCCGCCCGCTGCAATGCAAAATCATCGTCTTCCAGGACTCCCGCGAGTGTCATGGGGATGGGCTTCTCCGCGAAATACCCCAGGGCTTCCACCACGACGATCCGAACGTTCCGGTCCGAATCGTTGGCGGCCCGATCCAGCAGGACGCGCACAATCTCCGGCCGCTGCCCTTCGCTGTATCGATAATCGTTGATCATCGCGAGCAACACCTGCGCCGCCGCCCATCGCACCGGCCCGGGTGATTGCCGGACGTCGGAATACTGCTGCTTCGCGCTGCCGAGCAAGCGAATGATCGTGGGGATCTGCGATTCACCTGCGTTCGGCCACATCGCCCGCGTCGCCGTCGCGCGCACCATCGCGTCTTGATCGGTTCGGGCGATCGTGTCGAACACCTTCATGGCCCAGTCGCTGCCGGCATCCACGCTACGCGCCAGACCGATCACGCCGCGTCGGCGTTCGTCGGCACTTGACGCCTCCAATGCGAGTTCCATCCACTCGCGACTCGTTCGCGGCTTCTCAAACCACTTTCCGGTCGTGTTCTTGGCGCAACCCACCCCATACAAGAAGACAAATGCGAAGGAAATGACAGTCGCGGCCCGCTCAAACCACCGGCGACGGCGCATCATGCGAGAGGAATTGCTCATGCGGCACCCAGGTGACATCCGTGATCGGATGCCCGCAAAACCGCTGCCCGAGTTCTTTGAATCGTTGTGGATTATCACTGACATAACAACTCAGGCTCCCCTTTGTCGTTCGCATTGACAACGCCTCCAGCGCCGTCAGTCGCTCCACGACCACGCGCGCCGTTTGTTCGCCGGAATCCACCAGTCGTATGCCCTCGCCCGTCACTTCTGCGATGGCATCTTTGAGCAGTGGATAATGTGTGCACCCCAGGACCAATACCTTCGGGTCAAGCCGGACGATCGGTTCCAAATAATCCCGCACCACGGCCCGCGTAATCGCGTCGTCGCTGTGCCTGCCCTCTTCGACGAGCGGCACAAACAGTGGGCACGGCTTCTGCAAGACGCGCGCGCCGGGATTGTACTTTGACATTGCCTTGCGATAAGCATCTGACAGAATCGTCGCCTCGGTCGCGATGACCGCGATCGTATGCCCCTCGGCATGAAGGACCGCCTCGCGCGCTCCCGGCTCCACGACGCCATACACCGGCACCGGGAGCATTTCTTCAAGCTCCGCCAATGCCACGGCACTCGCCGTATTGCACGCCACGACGATGACCTTTGGATCAAACCGCAGGAGAAACTCGCAAATCTCCCGCGAAAATCGCGTCACCGTTTGTGTGCTCTTGATGCCATAGGGCACGCGGGCGGTGTCGCCGAAATAGACGATTCGCTCGTTCGGCAGACGCCGCTGCAACTCGCGCACCACCGTCAAGCCGCCGATGCCCGAGTCGAATACGCCAATACACCTGTCGTCGGCCATGCCGCTATGCCACTCGCTTTCTTACGCTGTTCGACCGCCCCGATCCCCCGTACGGGCCGTGCAATAGAGTATCGACATTTGGCCGCTCCGGTGACCGACACACAGGTGTTCCAACGCCAATTTCCGAAATATCTGGGAGCCGCCCTACAATACCCCCTCACAAGGCCGATCGTACTATCCCGGCCGGACAGGAGTCGCAGCCATGTTTTCAGATACGCCACCGCAAGTCGTCAAAAAGGGAATGTCGTTTTTCTCCGTTTCAGCAATCTGTGCGACGGCCGTCATCATGACAGTCATCGTAAGTGCAACGGGGCTAGGCGCTTACGGCCTCCGGTTTGTTGATCGGAAGACCGACACCATCGCCGGCCTGATGGGCCAGATTTCGGAACACCTGCCTGAACTTCGAGATTCTTTGCCGCCGGCCATCCTCGATGCCATGGACGATGAGCGACAACCCGAGTATCGGGACAAGCTTCGAATCTCCGTGAAAATGGCCCAATCCGATGAAGGCAGACACTATGCACGTACTGTCGTTGAGATCGAAAACAAGGGCGACCAGACCGTCAGCCTACTCACCATGCGAATCGTTGGTCTCGACAAGAACGGCGATCCGGTTCTTGAACGCAAGACCTGGGCCGCCAGCCCCATGCAACTCGACGGCGACTGGCGCGGCCCGCTGCTCCCAAAAGAAACCCGACGATTCTCAATCCGCACCTATGAAAACGATGACGTGGTCAGCCTGACCCATGAGATCACCGATCTCCGCGTCTGGTGCGGCGGTCACGATGTTCAAGATAATGATGATAAAGGACTTGTGGCGCTTTCCAAGGCCGTCAAGAAAGCAGTTGACCCTCAGTAGGTCCTGCAAATCTCTTGACGCCCCTGCCCCTGTAACTTACCGTGCGACGCCTGTGCGGGCTTGCGGACTCGTGACACGAGACCGGCAAGCCCGTTTGGCTTTGGGGCCGCCGTAATGCCTGTGAAAACCAACATCCACCGGTCGCAATCCCCTCGCCGCAAAGGAATTACGAAAATCGAGCTGCTCTGCTCAATCCTTGTCCTGACCATGCTCGTGCTGTTCCTTCGAGCAACGGCATCGACCTCGGGCCGGGTTTCCGCCCAGCGTGCGGCCTGTCTGGAAAACCTCGCTACCATCTCCAAGGCGCTTCAGGCCTACCTCGCCGACAACGACCATCGCTGGCCCGCCGTCGCCAAGCTCGCCTCGATCAAGACCGATTCCGCCAAGTGGCCTACGCTCCCTGAGGTGCTCGATCGTTACGTTAAGGACCGCAACAGTTACCACTGCCCAGCCGATCAGAGAACGCTTTCGGACGACAGCCCGCTCCGTTCGAAGTTCAGCGCGAAGACTTCCTACTTCGCCACCGAGGGCACCAGTTATGAATGGTGGTTCGGCGAGGCCTACGCCGGGAAGAAAGTCGGCGAAGAATCCCTTGGAAAATCCGGCGGCTTCGGCATGGGCAAGGCCGATCAACCGCTTCTTTCCGATTTTGAACCGTTCCACACCGGCGACGAGCTCGGCGCGATCAACACCCTGAACGCTGATTTCAAACAGAGAACCTCTCGCGCTCGCGCATCCAGCGCCCGATAGTCAGGAGCATCCATGCCAACCCAACAGGTCCAACACGTCGTCAAACATCATCGGCCGGCCCTCGTCATCGGCGCCGTCGTCGGTCTGGTTCTCATCATCGGATTCGTTTATTACGAGCTCTCATCAACGCCATCCACGCCCATCGTGGCAAAGGCAAGTGCCGCCGAGATGATCGAGTTCATCGCCAATGATCGCGGCCTCGCGAAGCTGCCCGACATTCAGCAAAAGCAACTACTCGACGAGTGGCAGCGTCACCTCTCCGACGCCAAAGCACGCGACGAATTGAAGGCGTTCATCAAAGACATGAACGAGGAGAAGAGAAAAGACTTCGTAAACGCCCTGCTTCGCCGGCTCAAAAAGTCGTTCCTCGACGACGCCAAGAAATTCGCAACGCTTACCACCAGTGCGGAAAAAAGCACCTATTGCCGACAAAAGCTCGTCGAAGGACGCGATCAGGCCCTGCAATTCAAGGACTTCGCCGTCCTCTTTAAATCCAATTCCGGCACCCGCACCGACGACGTTCAACAGTGGGTCATGGAAAACACGACCGCCGAAGAACGCGCCATCGGTGAACCCTACGTCGACGCCCTCAAACGCGTCCGCGAGCAGGTGAAAAAGGAAGAACGCGCCCCCACCACCGCCCCCGGCAAGTAAGGTCCGCTGTGCGGACCAAACCTGAAGACACGTCGTGCGTTCTTTCACGACCCTTGTCCCGGCGATTTGACCGCCGACCGACCGGTCGGCTCCCAAACCGGAAAAGTCAGCATCATGAAGTTGATCAATCTGCGCTCGACTTGCTGAGTCCCCTTCGGCCGCGCCTTGCACTTAATAACGTAGAAACCGCTTACCTTGTCATGCCACGCTTGTTTATGTTTGTCGAACAGTATCCAAAGGTGGTCAAACGCGAATGTCCATAGAAGAAAAATGGTAATAAGAGCGCGATAGGAGACCGACATCCATGTGACCTTCTCATCAAACATCGACGCATACCGGATTCGCATCACTCGATAGCCGAGCGTTCCTCCTGTCGTCATCCGAAGCCCAACACAATATGCAACTGCGAATAAGAACAACCCGTAATAGACCCAGACATAAGACTCATCCGTGACCCACTCAGCGGGTGCGAACTCGTACCAACACTCCGGAACAACGACATACAAAAATACGAGAAACAGAAAATCGAAGACCAGCGCCACGGTCCGCCGAATAAAGCCCGCGTAGTCACCCCTTTCATAAACCGGCCCGTCTATGAGACTCATGGGTGAATCCTCGCTTCCTTTTGCGTTATAATACTACCAAACGCCCATGAACCTCCCCTCACTCGTTTCCGAATCTCTCATCAGCCTCGGCAAGAACAAGGTGCGCACCGGCCTCTCCATGCTCGGCATCATCATCGGTGTCGGCGCCGTCATCACCCTCGTCGCCATGGCCGAGGCCACCAAAGCACGCGTCGAAGCCGAGATCGCCCGCCTCGGCGACGACTGGATGTTTGTCTGGTCCTGGGGCGTATCGCGCAGCGGCGTCCGCAAGGCCGACCAGCAGCGTAAGCCGCTCCAAACCCGGCAAGACGCCGACGCCATCATGGCCGAGTGCGCAGCCGTCCGCGCCGCCAGCCCCACCAATCGCCTTTCGCAACAGGTGAAGTCCAGCTACAGCAACTACTCGACCAACCTCATGGGCGTCCTGCCGAATTTTCACGACATCCGCCGCTGGGGTGTCGAGGCCGGCCGCACGCTCGATGAATCCGACGAATTGATGAAACGCCCGGTCTGCTGCATCGGCCTCACGGCCGCGCGGGAACTCTTCGGCTCCGTAAGCCCAATCGGCGAGGAAATCACCGTCAAGAATGCCCGCTTCAAGGTCGTCGGCCTGCTCGGCTTCAAGGGCCGCAACGGCATGCGCGACGAGGACGACATGATCCTCTTCCCATACAGCACGTTTCAGGCAAAGGTCGCCGGCACCGAAATCTCCGGCACCCTCGTCGCCGCGGCACACCACGGCGTCGACCCGAAAGTTGCCGAGGATCAGATCCGCCGGCTGCTCCGCCAGCGTCATAACCTGCGCGATGAAGACCCCGACGACTTCCGCATCTTCGCGCTCAGCGAGTCGGCCGCGGTAAAGGAGGAATCAAGCGATTCCTTTTCATGGCTGCTCGGCATGATCGCCAGCGTTTCACTCTGCGTCGGCGGCATCGGCATCATGAACATCATGCTCGTCAGCGTCACCGAGCGCACCCGCGAAATCGGTCTGCGCATGGCCATCGGCGCTAACAACAGCGATATCCTCGCGCAGTTTCTGATCGAGGCCGTCGTCCTCTGCACGCTCGGCGGCATCATCGGCATGTTTGGCGGATGGGGATTCTCCTATCTCCTCACGGCGTGGAAGGGTTATGAAACGGCCGTCTCCTATTGGATCGCCGCCATCGCCATGAGCTTCGCCTTTGCCACCGGCGTCTTCTTCGGCTTCTACCCCGCGTGGCGGGCAAGTCGACTTGATCCCATCGATGCCCTTCGATTTGAATAACCCGTCGCCGCGGCTCGTCGCGATTCATCGCTGCGAATCCAACTCCTGAAAGGACCCCTTCGTGAAAACACTTCGCGCCCTCCACGTCTATCTCGGCTGCGCCTTTGCCCCTTTGCTGATGATGTTCCTGGTATCGGGTGCGTTGCAGACCTTTGAGTTGCACGAAGCTCGAAAGGACGGAAGCTACAAACCGGCCCAGTGGCTGGTGAACGCCGCCTCAATCCACACCCATCAGCGCCTCGCCCCCGAGAGCCGAGAAAAGCGAGACCCCAATTGGCTCATGCGCATCGTCTTCGTGGCCGCCGCGATCGGCTTGTTAACAACAGTGTCACTCGGCCTCGTCATGGCCTGGCAACTCAAACGCGAACGCCGCCGAGCCATGATCGGCCTTGCAATCGGTGTGGTACTTCCCGTGGCCGTCTTGTTTATTCAACACGCAATGGCAGGATAGCAAGAGTGAAAGATGGCATGGGTCATCACGCTGGGTGGCATGGGTCAACTCCGTTGACCCGTGCAGACTTGGGAAAAACGCCGAAACACCCCTACCAACATCACCGCAAAAAGGTCTTCCCCATCAGCCGCCGGATCATCGCAATCTGCCCCGCGTGAAAGGTCTCATGCATGGCCGCCATGCCGATGGCCCCGCCGCGATTCGTGAACATCGGGTGCGGCTCCGTCGCCTGATCCAGATCAGCCGCCGAAAGCCCCGAGACCTTGTCGAGCACCTCCGCCTGCGTTCGATTGAAAAACTCGCGAATCACCTTGATCGACGGATACTTCGACGGATCGGCCACCGGCGTCGAGCCGCGGGCGAACGTGCCGATGTAATCCGCCGGTGCACAATCCTCGAACTTCCTGTCGAAGCATCGCATATGCACGAGCACGATCTGCGACGCCGCAAGATGCCCGAGTTGCCACGCCACATGCCCCAACCCCGGCCCCGGTTGAAAGAACCACTGCGACTCATCAATGTCCGCGATCAGATCGTTCGTCCACTTCCGCGCCAGCGTCAATCGATCCTTCAGCAATACGATCGCGTCCATCATCGCCCTCCCGAATCTTCTGCTACGCGTTGTCCTGTTCGACATCATCCCCGATCGGGAATCCAAACAGTGCCCGCAGCATGTACATTGCGTCCTCTTCCAGAAGCGCCCCCACAGCCCCCAATGCCGCGTACTCAATCGGCAACGGCCGCGTCACCGGCGTGAGCGGCAGGTAGCTACCGTTCTTCGCGGCGGCTGACAATGCCGACGCATCCGGCGCGCCGAAGACATAAGCGGTCGTGGCCACTATCGCCACGCTCAGCAGCAGCCACACCCGCGACGTCCGCTGGAAGAACCAGTGAGAAACCAACGACGCAAACATGAACGCCACGGCAATCGCGAAATAGATCTGCCCCTTCTGCAAAGGATGCTGCGATGAGCCGACGGTGTACGTCACGACAAACCACGCCACCAGCGCCGACAGGGCAATCGTCCCGATGGCATGTCGAAAGTCCGTCGGTTGCCGAAGCATGTTTCGAACCGCGGCCGGCGCCCCTTCCTGCGCAAACCAGCTATCCACCCAGCGGCCCACCACAAACCCCACGGCGATCAGCGCCAGCCACAGCCACGTCTCGGCGATCAGGCCCCACACGGGAAACACGTTGGTCACGACCTGGCCCGGCCGGAGCGATGTAAGTCGATAGAGAATCAGGGTATCCATCTGCGATCCGCGCATCGCCAGCGTCGCCAGCCCCACGGCCACCGCGAGCGGCCCGCGCTCGGCGCAACCCGCACCACTGATCGCCACCGCCAAACCGCTGACGATCACGCCAAGGCCGAGCAGTTCGGCCATGCCAACGACGCCTTGATCCACCATCAGCAGCGTGATCGGCCCGCGCGGATCAATCGGCTTCGCGGCCCACGGCCCGAAGAACCAGAACACCGCCGCCGCCACGCCCATCCCCGCGATGAAGCGAATACGGCGAATCAATCGTCGCCCGCCGGTCGACGGCGAAAGCGGTTCATCCACGGTCATCGGTGCGGTACTCATGCGATTTGTCGTGCCTTCGGAGTCAAACAGTACTTATCCACCAGTGCCGCCAGCCGTTCACGCTTCGCGCTCTCCAGCGGCACGAGCGGCAGCCGATACTCCTCGGCCATCATACCCCTGTGCGCCAACGCCGCCTTGATTGGAATCGGATTCACGTCCATCTTCAGTAACTCACGCGAGATCGGCAGCAACTTCTCATGCCATGCCCGCGCCTCGTCCCAGTCGCCCGCCAGCGCGGCCCTGCACAGGCAGGACATTTCAGTCGGTAACAAATTCCCAAGCACGCTGATCACGCCCGTCGCGCCGATGCTCATCAATGGCAACGTCAGCGGATCATCACCGCTGAGAATCGTAATATCGCTCACCGCCGCAAGCTCGCTCGCACCCTCCACCGACCCCGTCGCGTGTTTCACGGCGACGATGTTCTTGTGATCGGCGTGCAGGCGAGCAATCGTCTCCACGAAAATTTCCACGCCCGTGCGACCGGGGATGTTGTACAGCACGATCGGCACGCTGACACCGCGCGCCACATAGCTGAAGTGTTCGTAAAGCCCCCGTTGATTCGGCTTGTTGTAATACGGCGAAACCAGCATCACCGCATCCGCCCCGGCGCGAACGGCCGCCTGCGAAAGATGAAGCGTTTTCTCCGTGCAGTTCGTCCCCGTGCCCGCGATCACCTGCACGCGGCCGCGCACCCGCTTCACGACCGCCGAGAGCACGTCAGCCTGCTCCGGCTACGTCAGCGTCGGCGACTCCCCCGTCGTTCCGCACGGCACCACGCCAGCCACGCCGCCGGTTACGACATGTTCCACCAGTTCATCGAGCGCTGCCCGATCCAGCACCCCGCCGCGAAACGGCGTCACTAATGCGACGTAACATCCCTTGAACATGAGGTCGACTCCATTCTTCCTACAAACGTGATCGACGGGCCATCCTTGCGAACCACACTCTAACCGGCCTGATCCAGCAGCCGCTTCATTTCCCGCACGGCCTCGCGAAGCCCCACGAAAACCGCCCGCGCGATGATGCTATGGCCGATGTTGAACTCGGAAAAGCCCGGCACCGCCGCCACGGGCCCGACGTTTCGATACGTCAACCCATGACCGGCATGAACCTCCAGCCCACACCGCTGTCCAACCGCAAGCCCGTCTTTCAATCGCTTTAGCGTGGCTTCCCGTTCGGCCGACGATTTCGCATTCGCATAGCCACCTGTCCAAAGCTCGATCGCCTCGAATCCCGCGGCCTTCGACGCCTCAATCTGTGCTGCGTCCGGTTCGATGTACGCGCTGCAGATGATCCCCGCGCCGCGTAACTGTTTGACCACATCCACGATGCGGCTTCCCAACCGCACGACATCCAGACCGCCCTCGGTGGTCACTTCCTCGCGTTTCTCCGGCACCAGCGTGCATTGCGTCGGCCGATGCTGAATCGCGATCTTCACGATCTCCGGGGCGATCGCCATTTCCATGTTCAGCTTGGTGACGACCGTCTCCTTTAGCAGCGGCACGTCGCGATCGATGATGTGCCGACGATCCTCGCGCAGGTGAAACGTAATGCAATCGGCCCCGCCGAGCTGCGCCTCCATGGCCGCCCACACCGGGTCGGGCTCATCCGTCCGCCGGGCCTGTCGAACCGTCGCTACGTGATCGATATTGACGCCAAGTTTCGCCATGGCCACATTATAGATCGCCCCGCCGGGCCTCGATATGCCGCCCATCGCACGCCCTGTCCCCCGTTGCTACAATCGACCCCCCGCAGCGACATAGGGTCGGCTGTCATCCTGAAACGTAGGGTCCGCTGTGCGGACCATGGATCCATAGAGAACTCATCCAATGTCCATCCTCGTCGACAAAAACACCAAGGTCATCACCCACGGCATCACCGGCAAGGCCGGCTCTTTCCATACCAAGCAATGCCTCGAATACGGAACGCAATTCGTCGGTGGCGTTGTCCCCGGCAAAGGCGGCACCAAAAGCGAGCACGGCCTGCCCGTCTTCAACAACGCCTTCGACGCGGTCAAAGCGACCGGCGCGAATTGCTCGCTCATCTTCGTTCCCCCGGGTGGAGCCGTAGATTCAACGATGGAAGCCGCAGCGGCGGGCATCAAGCTCATCGTCCTCATCACCGAGGGCGTGCCCACCATGGACATGGTGCGCTGCAAGAAGTATCTGAATGACGCTGGCGTCACCCTCATCGGCCCCAACTGCCCCGGCATCATCACCCCCGGCCAGGCCAAGATCGGCATCATGCCCGGCTACATCCACAAACCGGCCAACGGCACAACGAAAAACATCGGCCTCATCTCGCGCAGCGGCACACTCACTTATGAAGCCGTCTGGCAATGCACCACGCGCAACATCGCCCAAACGACCTGCGTCGGCATCGGCGGCGACCCGGTCAAAGGGCTGAACTTCATCGAGCTGCTCGGCATGTTCGAGAAAGACCCGCAGACCCACGCAATCATCATGATCGGCGAGATCGGCGGCACCGACGAAGAAGCCGCAGCCGACTTCATCAAGAAAAACGTGAAGAAACCCGTCGTCTCCTTCATCGCCGGCCGCACAGCCCCGCCCGGCCGACGCATGGGCCACGCCGGCGCGATCATCTCCGGCGGCCAAGGCACCGCCGAAAGCAAAATCGCCGCGCTCAAAAGCGCCGGCATCCACGTCGCCGATTCGCCCGCGGATATTGGAGCAAAGGTGGCGACGGTACTCGGTTTGGCGTAAATCGAGTGATACATAAGTGAATCGCGTTATCAGTTGCCGCGCCCATTTCGAAGCGCCGCACGACGATCGACCGCGATTACATTTCGAGTTGCCCGAACCGCCTGACACGGCTTGCCATTTGGCAGCCCGCCCAAATAATGGCCACGCATGACGCGACTTAAGGCATCCGCCAAATTCATCGCCTTGCTAATCCTCCTTTACCCCCTCGGCGTCATCACCCACGAACTCATCGGCCACGGCGGCGTTGGATTGCTCGCCGGCGGCGAACTCGTACACGTCCAAATCCTCGGTCTCGCCATCTGGCCGCGCATCGAGTGGATCGGCTGGCAGGGCCACTATGGCGAGTGCGGCGTCGCGGGAATCGGCAATCCACACAATCGCGCCTGGATGGCCCTCGGCGGTGCGCTCTCCACGTGGCTCGTCTCCGTGGCCGCTACCGGTCTGCTCTTGGCACGCCGATGGAAGCGGCCCACCCGTTGGGTGCTCGCCTGTCTTTCACTTTGGTGGATTGACCTCTTCACTTACACACTGCCAAGCTGGGGCATCCCGCGATCGATCCTCTGGGGCCCGCGCAGCGGATCCGAACCCTACGAAGCCGCCATGGAACTCGGCCTGCCCGGCCCTGTGTTTCAGTTCTTTGCCATTACAACGAGCGCGGCGTTGCTCACCGCACTCATTTACGCGACCAAACCGCACAGCGCACAGCGTTGAAATGCGTCCTCAATCTGCATTCCGCGCTTCTTGCAAACTGACAGAATCATGGGGAACGGGAGTAAACGCGATCATCCTGCTCGCATGAGCATTCGTGGAATGCGCCCGCCATGTGCCATCGTCAGTTGGCCAGCAGCATCAGGACAATGTCCGGCACGTCAAACTCATCGATAAAGCCGTCGTTATTCATGTCCGCGGCGCAAAACGCCGCACTGACAGAAAGCCCACTGAGCATCGAATCGACAAACGGCTGAATATCCGCCGCGTCAATCAGTTGGTCGCCATTCACATCCCCGGGCAGTGCAACGATGACGGCGAGCGCCGCCGGATCGCTGGTCAGATTGCTGCATGGATTGGACAAGACACAGCGATACCGAATCGCGTGTGCACCAGATAGCGTCAAACCGTTGGCCGTATCCGCGGAAATGACAAGCGTGTCGGTGGATGATCCGGAGACGATCGCGCCAACGCCTGCTGCGCCGCCGTCCCAATCTCCCGTCGGACCATCGACAACATCCGCAAATGTGCCGGAATTCGGCGTTACCTCCCGTTGCCATTGGTATGCAAAAGGCAACGAACCCGACATGTTCACGCTGAATGTCGCCATGCCGGTATGACAGGCCGAGGTGGATACGGGTTGCACGGCAATGCCGGCCGTCGAACACGCGCGCGTGACGGTGACGTTGTCCGCAAAGAAGATGGGGCCCCAGTCCTGGCACGTCGGCGGAGGGGCGTCGTAATGAACCACAACGCGATTGAATCCGGCCGGTGCGACGATGCTCAGCGTGGCCGTCGGATAAGTGCCGGGGACCGGCGCGGTCATCGTGGCGGTTGCCACGAACACGCCGTCCATATAGGCCGTCGCTCGCAGGGTCGCCGAATCATCACAGCCAAGCTCCTGCGGACAATACAAAACGGAAAAGTCCACGAGCGTCTCTGAAAAATCGGCGATGAGATCCGCGCCGAACACCGACGTGGGAAAGAGGCTAAGCCCTGCAAAGCCCGGCGGACTGATTCCCCACGTGTTGTAGGGCCAAATCGCATAGGTCCCGCCGGAAACCGCATACGCCGAGAAGTGTGCCGAGAGCCCATTGACCGTTAAGTCGAGCGGAAGCGTGGTGTATGCCGGCGCGTTGTCAAAGTCGAAGGTTGCCGAAAGAGGAGCTGAAACGAAGAACGCAGTGAGGTAGGCATCGCTGGTTGCGGGAAACGAATGCGTCGCCGTTGTGCCGCCGTCAGACCACCCGAAGAAAACAAACCCATGAGCAGGAGTCGCAACCAGAGTCACGGTTGATCCACTCGTGTAGATCCCGCCGCCTGTGGTCGTACCGCCGTAGGTCGGCTGCGAAAACGTGGTGATGGTGTAAGCCGTGGCAAAGTTGGCGACCAGCGTACGGTCAACGGTTGCGGTAAATGTGTAGTGTGGGTTGGTGCTGACCTGCGTCCCATTCTCTGTCCAATTCACAAACCCCCAGCCCGCGTTGGGCGTGGCATCCAGTACCACGGTGGAGTTGATGGGGTACGAACCGGCACCCATGATAGTGCCTGCGTTCGCGGGAGAGACACTGGCGCTGATCGTGCAGGTCGGCGCTCCGGAAGAAAGCAGCGTGAACGCGCAGTCGCCTGTGATGGACGTGAAACTGCCGCCGGTCCCTCCGACCCTTCGAAAATGCGAGCCATCGCCGCCGGTGCCTCGGGCGATGCTCCAGTCCGGTGGCCAGCCGAAACCCGGCGTAACGCCCTGATAGGCTTCGATCTGCACCCAGTACTTCGTCCCCGCCACTGCCTGGAACGGCGCAGGAAGGACGAAGGCATAGTCAAACATGAGCACGCCGCCAAAGATGCCGACGGAGGTCTCGCCGGCGTTTCCGCCGACGAAGTGCCGAACAAGCCGACCGCCAGGGCCGACGTCCGGCTGGCTCCCACCCGCAATGGAACGGTAGAAGGAAACGGTGAAGTCATAAACCGGTGCCTTGCCGACACCCATGTTGTAGTAGGCGTATGCGCCGCGCCAGTGGACCTCGTTGATCGCGCCGCCCGATGCAAGTGTGAAGGCGTCCCACACGTACTCGTCGCTGTCGAGGCCGTCGGGTGAATACCACGCCGATTTGTATTGGCCGCCAGCCGGGTTCGGTGGCTGGGTGTAAAGCACGTCCGCGGTTGCCTGCGATGTCAGCAAGACTCCAACGAAAAACGTTGCGAATGCACAGGTTCTTCTCATGGGTTCCCCGCTCTCTGTGGGTGGACGAGATCCTCCATCGCCAATTCCGGCAACGCGCGCCTCGAATAAACGAGGAGGCGTTGCCTTGAATCGGCGGTGCGCGGTCAGATTCCTGTCATCACGTCGATGAACAACTGAATGTCGTCGCCATCGGCCACGCCGGAGTCATTCATGTCCGCCAGCGTAATGTCGCAGCCGGTGTAGTCTCCGATCAGCGCCTCGACGAATTGACTGATGTCTCCGGGGTCCACGCCCTGATCACAGTTGACGTCGCCTTTGACGTACGGACATGGGTTGCACGGCACACCCTCGCTCCACAAGAAACCACCGAATTGTTTGCACGCAGCGGAGGAGAGTTGCTGGCAATGGCCATCCGTGAAGCAGCAGGCGCCGAGCGGCTCCGGGCAATCCGCGATACTGAGTCTGAAATCCAGACTTTCAGCAGCGCCCAGGGGGAGTCGATCGATCATGAGGTAGTAAGTGCCTGGGGGCAACGTCAGATTGCTGATCGTCGCCACGGTGCCCGGGGTCGTCGCAAATGCAAGGCAGGTGGTCCCCGGCGGGCAAACATCGTCAATCACCACGCCAATGGAGTGGTCGTCCGGCGTTGCACCGGAAACGACGATATCAACACAGCGCGTCACTGTGTTCGTAATCTGGTACATGATGTCATTTCCGGTGTCGTACGAACCAAGGCATGTGTTGGAGTAGTCTTCCTGCTTGTCAGATGTGGTGTTGATGTCCTCGAAGGGTATTGCCGTAACAAGAGCCGGAAATTCACAGTCCTTTCCCGGAATATCATCAGTCGGAGAGCATGGCGGGTTCAGGTCACCGCAGGCCATTCCGCCGCTCCACACCTCATTGGGGTTCTGGCAGTTGGCCTCCAGAACATTGCTGGTGCACACGAGAGTGGCCGTGTTGCAACATGCACCGGTGGTGGCGCCCCCGCAGTCCGTAATGTTGAGCGTGAAATTCAGGCCGTCATTCCCCTGCGGCCAGCGATCGATCATCAGGTAATACGTGCCCGGCGACAGCGTCAGATTGCTGATCGTCGCCACATTACTCTGGCTGGTCCCTTGTGCGATGCACGCCAGACCCGACGGGCATGCACTATCCAATGCCACACCAATCCAGTTATCCTGCGGCGTTGCCCCCGTCACGGTGATGTCGACACATTGAGTTGCGGTGATCGTTAGTTCGTACACGATGTCACGACCATTGTCATAATTGCCAAGGCACGAGTCGGTGTAATCGTTGTACTTGTCGCTCGTGGTGTTGACATCGACGAAGGGTAATGATGCAATCGGGATCGGATTTGCGCAATTCGTCCCGGCAGGAGGCGGGGCCGTGGGGCACGGGGGGTTCAGTTGGTCGCACGTCAGCCCGACGCTCCATACTTTCCCCGGTCCCTGGCAGTCGGCTTGCAATACACTGTTGGTGCAGGTGGCCGTAGCGCCACTCGTATCACAACAGGCCCCTCTCGGTTCGCCGCATACAAAGCTCTGCCCCTCGATGAACACGTTCGAGTCAAGAACCTGGTCGCCCGCATCCGCGATGGCCAGCTTGATGTGATTCAAACCGGGATTCATGACCCCAGTCGCCGTCAACACCACCGTCAGACCGTCCATCTCCGTGTCGCGAACACCGGCACATGGAAATGTGCCCGGCGGAATGTCAGCGCATCGATTGTTCACAAACAGGTTGCAAAAGCTGCCGGCAGGCGGATTGAACGGATTGTCACAGTTCAGATTGTTAATGCTGACGGCCGTCCCCGCGCTACCGGGAATCAGTGCGATGTTCGTGCCGTTGAGGAAGAACCCGAACACGTCGTTGAACGACGTATTGACCCACTCGTTGTACTCTTCCGACGTGAACACATACTGGAATTGGATGATCTGCGTGCCTGTACACGTGAAATCAAACTCCAACACGCTGGCATCAAACGTCGTGTAACCGGGGATTAGCCCAGTTAGATCCGGATCGCCGATACCGGCGTTGACGCCGCTAACGGAATCCTGCGTGTTCGGCCCCGGCACGAATGAAATGTCGCCACTGCTAAGGATGATGCCGCTCGCGAATCCAACGACTCCCGTTCCACCGGAAAACGTCCCGGCCGCAGGGTTGGCGCCGGTGTACATGACGTTGGTTACCGACACTCCGGGCCCCAAAAGCGCCGTAACGAGATCAGCCGGTGTCAGGCCGGAATTCAGATCCTGCGTGACGACCGCGCGCGACGTGGCGACTGCTGATTTCACTCGGTTGTTCTCGCCCCGCGCCAATTGCGGGCGCCCCGTCGGCGCGGACTCAGCCACGGAACTGAGGATCAGTACGCACATGAGTGCCGTAGAGAGAGAATGAAGGCGATGATTGGATCGTGAACAAACACGGGTGCGGGCATACATTTTTGTCATGGGTGTGACTCCTGTCGATTGCACTAAGCAAGAACCATGCCCGCCCCCGAAGTCACGCATTTTTCTTAATTTAGCTTGCGCTGCGCGCGATGCAAATCGCCGCCGTGAACTGCGGAATGCAGAGCTGTAACGCAAAATACGGCGATTCGATGAAATAGAGTACGTATCTCTTTGGATACCTTGTGGCGCGAAGTGAATTATTGCTTAGCGGACGGCCGTCGGTTCGCTCGGCGCGACGATGTGCCCTGCTGCACACTTTTCATCTCCACACACATGCGCGATGCGTGCCAGAGATTGAGAATCAATTCCATCTTGTCCGACGTGTTCGACTTCCTATGAAGATTTCGAAGGTGACGACGCACCGCCGATGTCGAGATGCCCAGCGAACGGGCGATGCTCTCATTCTTCAGGCCGCTGCAACACAGGGTGAGTACATCGCCCTCGCGACGCGTAAGTTTGACGCAGCGCGCCAGCGCCGCAATGGCCGGTTCAGCAAATGGCGGAAGCGATGCGATGACCTTCGATGCTCGACTCGATCTCCCCGCCGATCGTCGATTGTCCGGGCACTCCGCGCACACCCCGCGAAAGCGAGCACAAAACTCCGGTCCGAGCATCCCAAGATAAACTGAGGCGTCCACACACATAACATCTCAACTCGTCGATCACGAATTGTAGAGTCCGCCGTACCCGATTTCTCAACGCGCCCGCCAACACAATTCCATACGACACCGATTCCCATTGGCCGGAATCACACGACAATTCGCGGCCATTCGGCTGATAATGGCCGAATTTCTCAACAATTTCCCGTCATTTCAAGACCCTCCCTTTTGAATCCAGGTGCCCTGTTCGAGTACACTAGAGGCTTGATTCCATAGCCACCTATTCGGGGAGATTCCCTTGCCATTTTCACGACCGAACGTCGCACGTGTCATCCGATTTGCCCGCCGTTGCCACCTGTTGCCGATCCTCATCGGACTGGCCGCCGCCGCGCTGCCCACCAACGCCCTTGCCGACTGTTGCAACCTCGCCGCGCCACCGGCACAGACGGATATCCCCGACGACGCCTTCACCGACAGCAACGGCGATGGCATCGACGGTATGCGCTGCGGGCCGATCTTCGTCGCCCTCACCGGCAGCGACACCAACCCCGGCATCATCGAACTCCCCATGCGAACCGTCGGTGCCGCCATCGCCGCCGCAAAGAGTTTCACACCGCCGCGCGCCGTCTATGTCTCCGCCGGCAACTTCGACGAAACAGTCGTCTTCCTCGACGGCGTCAGTGTCTATGGCGGCTACGACGCGACAGCCGGCTGGTCGCGAAACAACGTCAACGTCTCGCGCATCCGCGGCAACCGACAAACATCATTCGCAAGCAACTTCACCACGGTCACCAACCTCGACCGCCTCACGATCTCGGCGCAGAACGCGGCGGCAACCCGCGAAGTAACAGTGGGCCTGGTCTCGCGCAATAATGCGGTCGGCATGCTCAAATTAAACCGCTGCCTCGTCCTCGGTGGACCAACTCTCGCCGGAATCCCCGGCACCAACGGCGCAACCGGCAGTCCCGGCAATTCCGGTAGCAATGGCGGCCCCGGCGCATGCAGCGGACCTGCAAGTCCCGGCGCAGGTGGAAACGGTGGAAGCGGTTTCGCGTCCGGCGGCAACGGCGGCACCGGAGGTCCATCCGGTGGCAACGCTTCAAACGGAGCGTTTGGGTTCGGCGGCACACCGGGCGGATTCGGCGGAAGCGCGGGCGATCCCGGTGGCGACGGCGGAACCGGCGTAACGGGTGCAGCGGGCACAAACGGCACCGACGGCGCCGGCGGGGCACAGTTCTACGGAGCTGGCGCAAATGGTGGTGCCGGAACAAACGGCAACGGTGGCGGCGGTGGAGGCGGCGGAGGCGGGCAAGATTGCATTTTCTGCGGCGAAGGCCCCGGTAACGGTGGCGGCGGCGGCGGCGCGGGCGGTCTCGCGGGAAATCTAGGCACCGGCGGAACATCCGGCGGTTCCTCGTACGGCATTCTCATTCAAGCAGGCCAGGCGTCCGCAGCAACCTGCACGTTCCAGGCAGCAGCCGCAAGCAATGGCGGCACCGGCGGCGTCGGCGGCAACGGTGGCACGGGCGGTACACCCGGGTTGGGAGGCACCGTTTGCCCCAGTGAAGTCGGCACAGGCGGCAACGGTGGCGGTGGCGGCAATGGCGGCCGTGGCGGTCACGGCGGCGGCGGCGCCGGAGGCAACGCAATCGCCATTCTCATCGAAGGCGGCGGCTCCTATGTCAACCTCGGCGGGAGCGGATTCGTAACCGGCCCCCCCGGTGCGGGCGGCCTCAGCGCCGCCAACGCGGGCGCCAACGGAATCTCCGCGGGAATATTTACGCGCGCTCCACTGTCACCGGTCGTCTTCGATCAAACCCCGACGGCGACGCACGTGCGTCTCTATTGTCGCTACGGCCTCATCAGCCAGCTTCAATCGCCTGTCACGGCCGATTCCGACATCGGCGACACATTCACCTACACCCTGCTCGGCGGCTCACCCGACGGCACGCCGCAACAGGTCGCACAACAATTCCGCTTCACACCGAACGCAGGCTTCGCTGGCTATACAACATTCCCCATCCGCGCCACCGACGCCCTCGGCCACACCCGCGACGGCGTCGCCCTCGTGCTGGTTGTCCCCGACATCGTGCCAATCCTCCTCGGCAGCGACCTCGACCCGAATCACATCTGCCTCTGCGACCTCAACCGCGATGGACTGGTGAACGGCGCGGATATGCAGTTGTATGTGAATCTATTGCTGCTGCTGTAGGAGTGTCTAAGTTCGGAACGGATTTGAGAAAGTTAAGACGTAACATAGCCTGAGGATGCGTTGCGCTGACTGAAATCATCGAAAATCGGAGGCCGCCGCCCATTCAAATGAGAATGAACTTCTCAATCATGTTCGTAGTCTTCCTGGCCACAGGGTGCCAACATGCTGCGACGAATCCCCAATCACCCTCTGATCTCAAGTCACTTGTCGGCCAAACAGTCCATCTCAACGGACGTTTTGACGGCCCTGGAAAACTTGCCGATTACATTGCTCTTCCATGCGGCGAAGTATACCTAACCGGAGACATAGGAACCGATCATCGCAAAATCCAATATGGAAGTACCGTTGAAGCCATTGGTGTACTCTGTTTCAAGAGCTATTCGCAATTCCCGAAGGCGAATGGTCCGCCGCCAAGTAGTCCTCCCCAAGACCACTACTTCATCCACAATGCAATGGTGCGACTGATTCGAGAACCATGGAAATGAAAAAGGTGTCAGGATGATTTTGCCTGGCGATACGGTCGGTCCCGTAGCTGTTCCTCTCTCGCCGTCAGCCCTCTCCACTACCCCCCCGCAATCGCCCCCACAATCATCAACGGTTCCGCACCGGTCACGACGGCCTCCGGCAATGGCGCATCGGGAGAATCGTGCGACAAATCTCGCTGGCACGCGAAAAATCGAATAAACGGCCGCCGCTTTTTTGTTGAGTGATCGCGAATCGTCCCGCGCAGCATGGGGTAGCGCGCCTCAAGCGCGTCGAGCACCGAACCCTGCGTCGGCGTCCCCTCAAGCGTGAGTTCAATCTCGCCGCTCACGCCCGCCAGAGTGCGCAAATGAAATGGCAGGACAATTCGAATCATGCCAGCGTCTGAACTTCCACCGATAGCACCGCCGGCAGATCGCGAACGATCGCGTTCCACGTGTCGCCGCTGTCGGCCGAGGCGTACACCTGCCCGCCGGTCGTCCCGAAATAGATACCGCACGAATCGAGTGAATCGACGCACATCGCATCACGCAGCACGTTGACAAAACAGTCGCTCTGCGGGAGGCCCTTCGTCAGCGGCTCCCACTCATTCCCGCCCGTGCGGCTGCGATAAACGCGAAGCTTCCCCTCCGGCGGATAGTGCAGCGAGTCGCTCAGGATAGGCACGACATAAACCGTGTTCGGCTCATGGGCATGAACGTCGATGGGAAAGCCGAAGTCGCTGGGCAGATTGCCGCTGACCTTCTGCCAATTCTCGCCGCCATCGTCGGTGCGCATGACGTTCCAATGCAACTGCATGAACAGAACGTCGGGCTTCGAAGGATGCATGGCGATGCGATGAACACAGTGGCCGACCTCCGGCGTAGGGTCGGGCAAGTACTTGGAAGTCAGCCCGCGATTCTTCGGCGCCCACGTCTTGCCGCCATCGTCGGTCCGAAAGACGCCCGCCGCCGAGATCGCGACGAACATGCGCCCGGCATTCTTCGGATCGAGCACGATGGTATGCAGCCCCATGCCGCCCGCCCCGGGCTGCCACTTCGGGCCGGTCCCATGCCCGCGCAAACCGGCCAGCTCATGCCAGGATTTTCCCCCATCGGTCGAGCGAAACATCGCCGCATCTTCCACGCCGGCATAGACGGTGTCCGGATCGCTCAGCGAAGGCTCAATGTGCCAGACGCGCTTGAACTCCCACGGGTGCTGCGTGCCGTCGTACCACATGTGCGTGGTCAACGGCTTGCCGGTCGCGGGCGACGTGTCATAGACGAACTTGTTGCTCTCCCCCATCGGCATCCCGTCGGGCGTGGTCGTCGGTTCCCCTTTCGGCGTACCCGGTTGAAACCAGGTCTTTCCGCCGTCGTCGGAGCGCTGAATGACCTGGCCAAACCAGCCACTGGTCTGCGAGGCATAGAGCCGGTTCGGGTCAACGCGCGAGCCGGCGAGGTGATAAACCTCCCAACCGGCAAAGTGCGGCCCGGAGACTTCCCACTTCTGCCGCTTGGCATCAGACGTAAGTATGAACGCGCCTTTCTTGGTGCCGACCAGAACACGTACGCCGCTCATGGCAAACCTCTCCCGTATGGTTTAGAACTGATAATCTCAGGCCAATGGCCTATCACTGGGGCAATATCGTCGCGGGCAATAGCAAGTGCCTTGCTACCGCAATGGCTCCCAGCTTCGTGAGCAACTCGGTGCAGGCAGTCCGAACACAGACGGATTGTATAGG
The DNA here is from genome assembly GCA_964605185.1 of uncultured Planctomycetaceae bacterium. Lineage (GTDB taxonomy): Bacteria > Planctomycetota > Phycisphaerae > UBA1845 > UTPLA1 > JACRIM01. Next base: position 1,548 of record CAZSBF010000034.1, on the reverse strand, counting down.
CTTTCCCGAAATTGTGGCACCGGTTTCAAACCGGTGTTTGGTGTGGCACAGGTTTTCAACCTGTGATCATGAGTTCTTGTACGAGATACTTGAATCGTTGCTGACCCCCGTTTGCAAAGGGGAAACCGCTTTGCTAACCCGTTTTAACTGTTCCGCCGGAATCGGCGTGCCGCACTCGGGGCAAACTTCACTCACGAGCCCCTTTAGTAAGTATTCGGGTTAATTTCTAATCCACTTCGCGTTTTATTGAGCCTTATCGAGGGCGATTGATATTTTGACGTGCCACTATTGGGATATCACGGATTTCTCCAATAGTTGTTTGATCCTCATCATCTGTTCCGACGGGATTGACGTACCGCATTCAGGGCACTTATTAGTATCCAAAGCCCTTAACGCGTAGCGGCAAAACGAACACAATAGATTTATGGCAATGGCTCTCTTTCTGACATAGGTCCTGATTGTTCTGAGACATTTCCAGAAAAAAACGGCTTCCCAAGCAGCCCAGAGGCTTACTAATAGTAAAATGGAATGAGGCACATGGGGAGCAACCAACTCATAGAGTACAGCGATTAACATAATTAAAATTCCTCGCCCAAGACCGCAATTCCACGTCACTGCAATAAGAGTTTTGTGGTGAGCAATTGTACCGAGAACGCATCGAGAAGCGACTCTAACCGCAACGAATTGCGTCGCAACGTTAATTGCGATGAATAAGTAACCATATTCCGTTGGTCTAAATAATGGCAGATAAGGATAACGGATGCTCGTAAGATATCGCTCGCCAGAAAAGTGGGTATAGCAGGCAATCACCGCCATCATTAAGCAGTCGGCGAGATATCCGGGCACGCCTATGAAGCCCAGCGTGGCAACGGAAGCGTTTATCAAGCAGATCCGACGATAACAGATTTTTCGGAGTCGACTCTGGTTTTTCATATGTATCTCGCCACTTTGGGACAGAGGTAGTAAAGGAGACGGGGCAGAAAAAGGGACGGGAGTCGTTGTCTTGTTCCCATACTTTAGCCAGGCAACTCTCCCAGCTCTTTGGACTTCCATGATATCAGGCCGCAAAGGCCAGGCCTGACCCGGCCCTTCACACGAACGATATCACGCCACAAGCACACGACGATTCGACGGCATCCAACTTGTCGACTCCGCGACTCCGCAACCGACTCGCCTTGCAAAATCCACCATCGGCCGCGGCCCCAACCCTCACCCGCTCAACGACTTATCAACAAAACCAAGCCCGCCTGAAACGGCGAGCAAGACTGATAGGTGTCCATGAGAAGAGAACTGGAGCCGAACCATGCATGCCGCGTTGCCAATTCCGATCATTCGCCGCCCCCAATCCATCGCGATATCCGCCCGCTGGTGCGAGAATCCTTTCTCGCACCCACTCTCTTGGAGAATCCTTTCCCCTCACGCAACTTCAGCCCGACACAAAACGGCACAAACAGTTTGTGCGTTCTTGCGGGTGCCAGGCCGGGTTTTGCGGCTTTTTGCGGGGGTGTTTTTTTTACAATCGGCGCCGCGCATGGAATTGTATCTCCC
>CAZSBF010000033.1:0-42119 GCA_964605185.1 uncultured Planctomycetaceae bacterium | reverse complement strand
CAGCAGTGCACTCTGCGCGGCACCGATAGCTACGTCAGTATCGACATGCACTGCATTCATCGTGCCCGAATTGCCGACAGTCTCCAGCAGGTTCGAACCAACACCCACACCCGGAACGCGAGTCGTATTGACGCCGCGCCGCAATACCACAGGCGCTGCATCGGTGCCCTCGAGCCGGAGCACGCCGCCGGCGACCAGAATTTCCGGGCCGCCAAATGTCGGCGTGTTGAAGTCAAAGAAGACCTGCACACTTGCATCAACGATTAGCGTTCCTCCGGCCGGCACTACTTGCTGGCTGATGAGGTGAATAGGGCTCATGGCCGTCGTCCAGTGAACCGTTTGGCCCGGTTGCGGTAAAGGCGGCGTCGCGCTGTCTTCGCTGATGGTCAATGAGTCAACCAGCAGATCAACCGATGTGCCGGAAAAACTGAAAGAGAGGTTTCCGACCCACCGAATTGCAATCCGTCCGTTGCCGGGTATGTTCGCCTGCAATTCCTCCCACTGGTTGAGCGAGCCATTGGAGTTCTCGTCGAGAAGTTGGGTGAAATCGCCAAGACTCGCGACGCTTACGCCTGTCGACGTTCCGCCGGTCGGGGAATAACGAACCTCGACGGAACCGGCGATGGGAAATGTTGATGTAGACATTCCGCGAACCCAGGCTGAGAAAGCCTGACCGGCCGACTGACCGGTGACCGGCGGCAGGATCATCCACTCAACAAAGTTTCCTTCCGCAAAGGGCGGCACGCCGTCGAGACCAGCCAGGAATCCAGTTCCTTCCCACGCCGCCGGCTGTCCCGCGTGCCATGGACCCTGGCGCAAGGAATCGTGGTACACGCCCGGGTCCAGTATGCGTCGGAATTCCCAGCCGCTTGCCACGAGGTTGACTGGGCCGCCGCCGCTTTCGGCGCCAACGGCGTCAAATCCCTCAAAAAAAATCTGCGCAATCGCTGGGACAGGGCCGAACAATGTCGCGATTATCAACAGGCTAAGCCGAACACGGATTGGAGATCGTTTCATAACCTTCCTTTATTACGCTCCCAAGCGATGCCGCGAGCGATACAATTTGTAATCCTGAATACGTTAAGGGGCCATCAACAGTGTGACGAAGTCTGATAGGTCGTTGCCATTCGCCAGTCCATCTGCATTCAGGTCGGCGCGGTGCGTGTGCGTAACCGAACTGTCGGCACCCAATAACACGGCCAAGAATAGCTGTTGGTCAAGTGAATCCAAGTCGCCGTCACCGTCGATATCCCCCGCCAGTCCAGCGGATAACGAGACCGAAATACACGCAGAGAACTCGGACGTATTGCCTTGATAATCAGTGGCCGTCGACGAAATCGACTCTCCGATCGCAACATTGACGGGCAATGAAACGGCAAAGGTCGCATTTCCGCTTTCATCCGTAACAAGCGAAGCTTCGCCGAGAAAAGTTTTCCCTTCGCCGAATCCCGATGGGTCGCAAGCAGGGCTTGAGAAAAACTCAAGGGCGAACTGCTGCGACGCTGCTGTGTTTAGCACGCCAGAGATTTGAATTGTGGTTCCGGCGGTCAACGCAGATTCCAGCACAGGAAAGTTCTGCAGCCCATTTCCGCCCGTGTCGGTGTCATTGGGGTCATTGGCTGTTACCCCCGGCGGGACCATACCCAGTAGATCGATCCCGGCCCCACCGTTGTTGAATATTGAATTTCCGGCAATGAGGATGCCTGTGGCAGATTCGTTGATCCGAATCCCCGCTCGCTCGCAATTGGCTATCACATTCCCTTCGCCCGTGGAGATGCCGCCTACGCGTGTGTTGCTCGGGTTCCCGTTCGGATCTGAATAAGCGAAGAGTCCATCGACGTTTAGTATGGGAGTGATTCCATCGGCGGCCACTCCGATTCGGTTTCCGGTCATGACCGTCCCGGCGGCTGTCGACCCAACGCCGATCGCAGTGCCAAAGCGCTGCCCTGCAACGTGGTTGATGCCTGTCATTTCGAAACCCGAAACCAGGTTGTTTCGAATGATCGTGCCGATGGCAGCTGTGTAGATAGAGATGCCGCCGGCGCCACTCATGCCAGGGAATTTGGCCGACCCGTCCGGCGTGGTGCCGACATGATTATTCTCGATCAACGTATTGTTGGCGTATTGAACTTCCAATTGAGTGCCGGAGGGTACACCCTCCTCAGCAAAGTAGCCGTGCCCAGCGAGGTTGTTGCGTTCCGCAACGGTGGGGCCGCCGATTCGATTGTTGTCGCAAGTTCCGTATAGCGTGTCGCCATTGATGCGCAGCCCCCAACGAAAGATGTTGCCCACAATAACGTTATTGCTGGCACCGGAGAAAACGCCGACGCCTTCAGAAAACGTGTTTCTCTCACCCGGGCCGATGCCGCCAACTGTGTTAGAGTCGCCCCCGCCGTAATCGCCGCGAATGGTCAGGCCGTTGGTGGTGCAGCCAATGACGCGATTGTTATTACCGCTGATCCATATCGACTGACTGAAGTTGTTGCCGAACGCGACGTCCAGGCCCTTGATCGTGCAACGATCCCCGGCTAGCCAGAGACACGGTATGTAGGACGGGACGCCTGCATACTGAAGGCCAACCTCGTTACCAGTGGGATTAGTGTCGCCGGTCAAGGCGACCTGCGTGGAGAAATCAATGGTGGTGTCGTCACCACTGACATACAGCATGAGCTCCAACCGGATGACGGCCCTGTCCGTGTACCAAAAGGACCATTCGCTTGGAGGGATCGCAAAAGCAATTGTTTGAGGGCCTGGTGTGTTGTTCGCGGCTGTGACGGCTTCGCGAATCGTGACCATTCCATCAGGTCCAGGGAGCTGTGCAACGGTCTGTGCGCCGCCGAAGTCCATGTAGTCATCGAGTGCGACGTCAACGACAATCGTTTGTCCAAAGGATGCCGCGCTTGGCAACACAACGACTGCAATGAGTACCACAACTGACAATTCTGCAATTCCTGCAATCTTTGTTTTGCCCATTTAGGCATCGCCCTTTCTACTTAGAGACACTCATGCCCGGTTGTCGAGTCACAGCTCACATTGAAGCGCCAGTTGCAATCCGTGTGCCAGTTGCCAACTTCTTGATCTCCTCCTTTCCGAATTGTCACTCCATGCGAAAACTCATGCCGTAACGCGGTTTTTGGCTGCTATTGGTCGCAGGCAGGCGGAGGTTATCCAAATTAACTGCTGGAGATCGTGGAAACTCGCACGACTGGGGTGCGTGGGCACACCTGGCCTATGTGGAAGTGGGAGGGAATGAATGCAATTTCCACATCAACATCGTGATAACTGGCCTCACTTCGAGGAATTGGGCCGTATTGACTGTGACACATGGTCTTGGCACGCAACGTGATGTAGGTGAGCGTCAAGCCCAGAGGTGTGTTCGGGCGTTTTCAGGATTTTGAGCTGGATTACGGAAGTGGAGAGAGGATTCATGGTGAAGCAGCATCGAGGGCGTGGCGGGTTGGTTTTGGTCTGGCTGACGTTATCAACGGGGGTTTCCTCAGCGCGCGGCCAGGGGTTTGAGATCATGGGGTCGTCGGAGGGGTCGATCTTCGGCAAACCCTATGCCGCCATTTCCTACGATGTCCGTGGCGTGCTTCCGAGTCGCGCCGCCGAGCCGTGGTTTCCGACGCTCTACAGTCCTCCACTGGTCACGATTGTGACCGATCCCCCGCAACTGCGCCCGGAGGGGATCACCGTTCGGAACGGTTTGCTGTATGTCTCGGGCGACTGGAACGAGACCCAGAACCAGATCGCCGTCTTCACGGTCAATTCGTGGGGCGATCTCACGTTCGACCATTCCATCAAAGAGCCGCTGCCCACGCCCCCGGCGACCGCGATGCCGAACACCCAATGGTGGGGTGCCGAAGGCATGACATTCAATACCGGCGCTACCGGCATCGGAGCCGGCGCGACGTCGATCGTGTCCGTGGACAACCAACAGCAAGGCCTCGGCAGCACCTTTGCCGAGATCAACCCGGCCACGGGCGTTCTGTCCACTTTTCGGGTGGAGGCCTATCCGGAAGACATCTGCTATGCCCCCGCGTCGCAACGGTTTTACCTTCTCGTGCGTTCGCCCAATGAAATGCGCGTGATGGACCCGAACATGAACCCGCTGGGCATCAGTTGGGCCCTCCCCTCGCGGTCCAAGGGTGTTGCCGTGGTCTCGGAGTCATTCGGCCGAGCCCTGACCGGTGACAATACCATCGTCGGCGAGGTCGTGCTGGTGGTGTCGGCCGAGAACCCTGATGCCATTCCACCCCTGACCAACCGACTGACCGCCTACACCGCCAACGGCGCCCTCATCGGGGCCACCGTCAACATGAGTTGGGTCGACCTGTCGCTGGATAACAGCAGCCAGGGCGGCACCGTTCCCGGCCCTCATACGTTCCAGGGCATCACAGTCGACGAAGTCAATCATGTCATCTACTTAGCGGATGACAGTGCTCGCGCAGTCTATGCCCTCAAGCCCTTCACATCGGCGACCTCAATGACCACGGGGCCCATCGCGGGACGAACTTGGAAGGCCCAGGGCGTGTATGTCAAAACCGTGCTCCCATCGCGAAGCGCGGAGCCTTGGTATCCAGCCCTTGCAGCCAACGTCAGTGAACCGCCTCGGTTGGCCCCGGAAGGAATGACGTTCTTGGATGGCAAGCTGTATGTATCCGGCGATTGGAATGAGACGCAGAACCAGATCGCCGTGTTCAACGCAAGCACAACCGGCGCTTTGGCGTTCGCCTCGGCCATTCAATCGCCGATTACCAACCCGCCGCCGAATCCGACGTTGGCGAATAACGAACTCTGGGGGGCCGAAGGAATCACATTTAATACGGCTGCCAGTGGGTATGGCGCTTCCGCCTCAGCATTGGTGACCTGCGAAGACGCTCAGTATCTCTTGTTCGGCAACACGCGCGCCCTCGTGAATCCAGTCTCCGGAGCACTTTCGGGGCTCGGAACGCTCTCATCGATTGTTGGAGCCGCCTCGCCCGATGACATCGCCTTTGGACCCGCCACAGCCCGATTCTATGTCATTGCCGATGCAGATGTGCTTCAGGCGTGGACCACTGCCAATCCGCCCGTCTACGCCGGAACTCAGTTTCCGTTAATGACGCGCAGCAAGGGGCTGGCGGTCATATCCGAGGCCTTTACACAATACTTACTGAACAACCCCCTCCTGACCGGTGAGCATTTGTTGGTCGTGGCGAAGTCCCTCGTGCAAAGCACAACGGCGCCGCACAATCGACTTGCCGTTTACTCCACCACCGGTATCCAACGTGCGGTTCAAGACCTCCACTGGGTCCGCGACGCCCTCCCGGGAGCGCCGCTCCAGGAATTCGAAGCGGTCGCCGTCGATGAACCAAACAAAATCATCTACATCGGTGACGAAAAAGCACAATGCGTACTGGCGATGACTATAGCCCCTGGCCTGTCGTTCACCATCGAATCACCATTGCCTAACGGTACGGCGGGCTCCGACTACTTCCAAGAACTGACCGCGATTGGTGGTATGCAGCCATACTCCTTCTCACTGACTAGTGGTGCATTACCCGGCGGGATCACGCTATCAACAGGGGGAACTCTGGCGGGAACAGCGACAGTCTGCGCGCCCTTTAATTTCTCCGTTCGAGTCAGTGACTCATCAAATCCACCTCAAATTGTCACGAAGGCGTTCACTTTGCAGATCATGCCCGGTCCAGACAGTGACGGCGATGGAGCCGCCGACTGCCTCGACGCGTGCCCGGCGGATTCAAACAAGATTAATCCGGGAGTCTGTGGTTGCGGCAATTCAGACGTGGATACGGATGGTGACAGTACCCCCGACTGCATTGATGGCTGCCCAAATGATCCGAGCAAGAGTTCACCGGCCATTTGCGGATGTGGTGTGGCCGATTCTGACACGGACAATGATGGAACACCGAATTGCATAGATGCATGTCCTGCTGACATCAATAAGATCACGCCGGGCATTTGCGGTTGCGGAGTTGCGGACACGGACTCGGACGGCGACGGAGTTCCTAATTGTCTGGATGCATGTCCAACGGATCCAGCCAAGTCGAATCCCGGCGCCTGTGGCTGCGGGGTGGCCGACGTCGACAGCGATTCTGACGGCGTTTTGGATTGCATTGACTCGTGTCCGACCGACCCACTGCGCATTGTGCCTGGAGTCTGCGGATGTGGATCTGCTTCGCCCGATTCGCAAGACACGGATCTCGACGGTGTCGTAGATTGCCAAGATGGCTGCCCGAATGATTCACTTAAGGTTGTAGTTGGGGCGTGCGGTTGCGGTATTACAGAAACTGACACGGACACTGACGGAGTTTTCGATTGCCTCGATGACTGCCCCGTCGACCCCCTGAAGACCGTTCCAGGTCAATGCGGCTGTGGGAATGTGGATCTCGATTCCGACGGGGACGCGGTGGCAAACTGTCGTGACAATTGTCCAGTCACATCCAATCCCGATCAATTAGATGCCAATGGAAACCTCGTTGGTGATGTTTGCGAGTCGAACACTGGAAGCCCTGGTCCGCAACCAAATCCCGGCAACGAGCCTAATGGCCCTCCTTCAGCAGCCCCACTCGATTCATCTGCATCGTCGGCATGCGGAGCAGGTTTATGCGGATCAACCGGATCATTAATGCTACCAATGGCGATTGCATGGTTGGCTGCACAGAGTCGCAGGAGAAACTCGCCACCTGATCGAGGTCATCGCGAGCATCCACGTAGCAGTCCTTCCGTCCAACCTACTTCGTTAGAGCAACGTTCGCATTGAGGCTATTGAGAAGACCATGCGCCGTCTTGTTTCGGCCAGTATCTGAATCGAAGACGCTAACTCACAGTACTCGCATTACTGCCATTTGGTTTAGTATTGTTGCGTAATTAAATCCAATCCAGCATTGGCCTTCATCTTTTTCAAAATACAAGGACGCCCCGTGATCGGGGGAGATTCGCTTTTCAGTCAGGTATTCCGTGTAGCGAACTTGTCTCAGACTGGTGGCCTTTTGCACCACCGGAGTGCATCGGGACACAAGCCGACGCGGACTGCTTGTAATGATCGGGGAGGACCTTGGGAATCACGACGCGATAAGTGCTTATTTTGGCCACACTTAGCGGATTTTAACAATATTCAGAGCCCCCAACCTTTGGTGGCACGCAACGTGATGTAGGTGAGCGTCAAGCCCAGAGGTGTGTTCGGGCGTTTTCAGGATTTTGAGCTGGATTACGGAAGTGGAGAGAGGATTCATGGTGAAGCAGCATCGAGGGCGTGGCGGGTTGGTTTTGGTCTGGCTGACGTTATCAACGGGGGTTTCCTCAGCGCGCGGCCAGGGGTTTGAGATCATGGGGTCGTCGGAGGGGTCGATCTTCGGCAAACCCTATGCCGCCATTTCCTACGATGTCCGTGGCGTGCTTCCGAGTCGCGCCGCCGAGCCGTGGTTTCCGACGCTCTACAGTCCTCCACTGGTCACGATTGTGACCGATCCCCCGCAACTGCGCCCGGAGGGGATCACCGTTCGGAACGGTTTGCTGTATGTCTCGGGCGACTGGAACGAGACCCAGAACCAGATCGCCGTCTTCACGGTCAATTCGTGGGGCGATCTCACGTTCGACCATTCCATCAAAGAGCCGCTGCCCACGCCCCCGGCGACCGCGATGCCGAACACCCAATGGTGGGGTGCCGAAGGCATGACATTCAATACCGGCGCTACCGGCATCGGAGCCGGCGCGACGTCGATCGTGTCCGTGGACAACCAACAGCAAGGCCTCGGCAGCACCTTTGCCGAGATCAACCCGGCCACGGGCGTTCTGTCCACTTTTCGGGTGGAGGCCTATCCGGAAGACATCTGCTATGCCCCCGCGTCGCAACGGTTTTACCTTCTCGTGCGTTCGCCCAATGAAATGCGCGTGATGGACCCGAACATGAACCCGCTGGGCATCAGTTGGGCCCTCCCCTCGCGGTCCAAGGGTGTTGCCGTGGTCTCGGAGTCATTCGGCCGAGCCCTGACCGGTGACAATACCATCGTCGGCGAGGTCGTGCTGGTGGTGTCGGCCGAGAACCCTGATGCCATTCCACCCCTGACCAACCGACTGACCGCCTACACCGCCAACGGCGCCCTCATCGGGGCCACCGTCAACATGAGTTGGGTCGACCTGTCGCTGGATAACAGCAGCCAGGGCGGCACCGTTCCCGGCCCTCATACGTTCCAGGGCATCACAGTCGACGAAGTCAATCATGTCATCTACTTAGCGGATGACAGTGCTCGCGCAGTCTATGCCCTCAAGCCCTTCACATCGGCGACCTCAATGACCACGGGGCCCATCGCGGGACGAACTTGGAAGGCCCAGGGCGTGTATGTCAAAACCGTGCTCCCATCGCGAAGCGCGGAGCCTTGGTATCCAGCCCTTGCAGCCAACGTCAGTGAACCGCCTCGGTTGGCCCCGGAAGGAATGACGTTCTTGGATGGCAAGCTGTATGTATCCGGCGATTGGAATGAGACGCAGAACCAGATCGCCGTGTTCAACGCAAGCACAACCGGCGCTTTGGCGTTCGCCTCGGCCATTCAATCGCCGATTACCAACCCGCCGCCGAATCCGACGTTGGCGAATAACGAACTCTGGGGGGCCGAAGGAATCACATTTAATACGGCTGCCAGTGGGTATGGCGCTTCCGCCTCAGCATTGGTGACCTGCGAAGACGCTCAGTATCTCTTGTTCGGCAACACGCGCGCCCTCGTGAATCCAGTCTCCGGAGCACTTTCGGGGCTCGGAACGCTCTCATCGATTGTTGGAGCCGCCTCGCCCGATGACATCGCCTTTGGACCCGCCACAGCCCGATTCTATGTCATTGCCGATGCAGATGTGCTTCAGGCGTGGACCACTGCCAATCCGCCCGTCTACGCCGGAACTCAGTTTCCGTTAATGACGCGCAGCAAGGGGCTGGCGGTCATATCCGAGGCCTTTACACAATACTTACTGAACAACCCCCTCCTGACCGGTGAGCATTTGTTGGTCGTGGCGAAGTCCCTCGTGCAAAGCACAACGGCGCCGCACAATCGACTTGCCGTTTACTCCACCACCGGTATCCAACGTGCGGTTCAAGACCTCCACTGGGTCCGCGACGCCCTCCCGGGAGCGCCGCTCCAGGAATTCGAAGCCGTCACCGTCGATGAACTAAACAAAATCATCTACATCGGTGACGAAAAAGCGCAATGCATTCTGGTGCTGACGTCAATCCTCCCATTGACAATCTCGACAACCTCACCCCTGCCGCCAGCCGTGTCGGGGCAGGCTTATTCGCAGAACATCAGCGCAACTGGCGGCGCACCGCCTTACACCTACTCTGTAAGTAGCGGGGCATTGCCGACCGGAATCAGCCTTGCGCCGAACGGCACTGTTTCCGGAGCGACATCGTTGTGCGGCCGCTACTCGCTCACTGTTCAGGCCTTGGATTCGTCACTTCCCGCCCAGGTGGACTTCCGATCATTTGATTTCAATGTCTCGTCGGCCGGCATGGCCGGGGATTGCAACGCAGATGGGTTCATTGATGGCAACGACATTGTAAGTTTCGTTACCGCGTACTTGATCGCAAGTTCTGGAATCTGTGGAGCGGATTTGAACACAGATTTCATCGTTAATGACGCGGACTTACCGTTATTCGTAAACGCGCTACTCGGCAATTAGTTGAGTGCGAAGCCCATAGATTGCTCGTGAAGCTGAAGGAGTGATGCCATGAAAGTAATGGCGGTTTGCCACGATAGCGTAGGGATCGGCCACATTCGCCGAACCATGGCGATTGCTGAACGAGTGACTCAGGCTATCCCATCATGTCGTGTGTTGGTTGTCAGCGGCGAGGCGCACACGCCGATTTTCGCAATGCCGGATCGAGTGGACTACGTTAAGGTGCCATCCATCTGCAAAGGACCGGATTATCGTTACACCGCGAAGTCGTTGGGCGGGAGTTTTCAAGAGGCGATCACGATTCGATCGGCCATCCTTACTGCCACGACGGCAAGCTTTCGGCCCGACGTTTTCTTAATCGATAAGTCCCCGCTGGGTGTCCATGGCGAAGCAGAATCAGCGTTACGGCTGGTTCGTGATCGATCGCCAAATTCACGAGTGATCTTTGGCATGCGTGACATTGAAGATGCGCCTGAACGAACGATGAACGAATGGCGGAAGGGGCGCCATCTGGATGCGCTCAAGCATCTCGTGGATGAAATCTGGGTCTACGGAAGCCGAAACGTCTTCGATGTTGTAGATGCCTATCAACTCCCTGAGGAAGTCGCCGAGAAAATTCGATACATGGGTTACATCGCCCGCAAATCCTGCCAGCATGCTGCCGCCGATGCGACAAAATCGGTTACGACGAAGCAGCTACTGGTGACGGTTGGAGGGGGCACCGACGGTTATCGTCTTATCAGTCAGTACCTTTCCAGCCCTGTTGTTTCGGCCGGTGGGGTTCCCGTGCACACAACAATCATTGGCGGCCCTGACTTGCCCAGGGCACAAGCGGAACAGTTGAAAACTCGCGCCGCTCAATTCCCATCAATCCGCTTTGAAGATTACCTGGCGTGCATGGGATGCGCCTACCGGAGTGCGGACGCAGTGCTTTGCATGGGTGGCTACAACACCATGGTTGAAGTCGTCAAAGCTGGAAAACCCATGTTGGTTTACCCACGCGTGGAGCCACGGCTTGAACAATACATACGCGCCCGCCGCTTCTCCAACCTGCATTATTGCCAATTGCTCGACCCCAATTGCATGACAGCCGAGTCAATCCAGGCTGCGGTGCAAAAAATCCTTGCGGAAGGCAACGGAATTCCAACCAGTGAAATCGACCTCGATGGACTTTCGGCGGTCGCCCAGCGGCTCTCAGAATTGGAGGCATCGATTCGTGATGAAGTGGCTGTATTTGTCTAACGATCTTGGAATCCCACTTGATGGGACGAAAGGCGCCAGCGAGCACATTCGGGCGATTACGCGCGCGCTGTCGGTGAACGGCGTCGACGTAACGGTTCTCGGGCCGCGCGGCGAGTTGCCGCCTGATCACCCCGCACTGCATATCACGCCGCCTGACGGTCGGGAAGCCCGCACCATCGGAGACCAACTGCGACGATGGCTTGAGAGTGTGGAGGCAAATCCGGGAATGGCCAGTGAGATTTCGCAAATGCTCTACGACGCCCGCCTGGTCGAATCCATGAACCGGCAGGACTTCATTCCCTCCGTCGATGTTGTCGTGGAACGCCTTTCTCTCTTTGCTACTGCGGGCCGCAAAATTGCTCGATCCCAGGGCGCCGCATACTTGATTGAAATGAACGCACCTCTTGCACAGGAAGCTGCAACCTATCGACACGCTGGACTTCAGGAACTTGCCTTAGACCTGGAAGCCCGAAACCTCCGCGAAGCGGATTTGGTAATGACGGTATCGGATGCTCTTCGTGAATATGTCATGGAACGGTTCAATGTTCCAGCCCAGCGTGTCGTGACTGTCGCAAATGGCGTTGAGCTTGAGTTGTTTCGCACGACGCACGACTCGGAGATTTCCCGGCGCGCAGCAGGTGTTCCGCAGAATGCCGTTGTTTTTGGATTTGTCGGGACCCTTCGACCCTGGCATGGCGTCGATGTGCTTATGGAAGCGTTCGCCAAAGTTCGCGCGTCGATGTCAAATGCACACCTGTTAATTGTCGGTGACGGCCGCAAAGTCGATCGATATCGGGCACGTGCTGGTGAACTACAAATCGTCGATGCAACAACTTTCTATGGAAGCGCGCAGCATCAGGAAGTTCCGTCGCTACTTGCGGCGATGGACGTGGCCCTGGCACCTTATCTCCCGCAACAGACGTTTTATTTTTCTCCGCTGAAGATCTATGAATACATGGCGGCCGGCCGCTGTGTCATCGCCAGTCGAGCCGGGCAAATTGCCGAGGCGATCAGTCATGATCGCAACGGGCTACTGGTAAACCCAGGCGATATCAACGATTTGGCTCGTGCCATGCTGAGGGCGGGCCAAAGCCCAGCCCTCCGGAGTCGCCTTGGCGAGCAAGCGCGATTGAGTGCGACGTCACGCAGCTGGACCGAGGTCGCCAAGTCGATCATCGATCTTGCGGCGACCACTCGTAAATCCAGGCAATCGAGTAAATGGGAGGCTGCTCATGTCAGCTGACCGCGCGGAATCATATTCCGACGATCGACGAGTTGCGTACCTATTGCAAGTGTATCCAAAGTACTCGGAGACGTTTATTGTCAATGAGGTTCTGGAGCATCAGAAGCAAGGCCGCCCCGTTCGGATCCTGTCGCTACGATTGCCACGGGAGGGACGTTTTCATGGTGTTCTCAAAGAGCTCGACGATGCCGCAGAGTACATTCCCGAATGCTTCTTGGAATGTGCCGGGAAGTGCCGCGAAGCGGCGTGGTCGGTGCTAAAGGAGTCGCCGACGTCGCTCGCGCGAGTAGGTGCCAATTGGACGTCGCGTGACGTTTCAATTCGCGATGTATGGCAGGCGCTCTTGGTCCGTCGCTGGGCAGCCCGGCGCAAGGTGCGTCATTTGCACTGCCATTTCGGTGGATTCGCCGCTACGGTCGCAGCGCTTTCCCGATTAATGGGTGGCCCGTCATTTTCCGTCACACTTCATGCTCATGAAATCTTTCGCAACAATAAGAACCCGGACCACCTTCGACGAATCGTAGATTTGTCCGCCTTCTGTGTCACCGTGTCACAGTTCAATGCGCGGCATCTCGTCGACCAACTCGGTGTTGATCCAAAAAAGATTCGAGTTCTCTACAACGGCATTCCTTTCGATCGATTTACGTTTTGTAATGGCCCGCGCGAGCCTGGCACCATCCTCGCGGTGGGGCGCCTGATTGAGAAGAAAGGATTTGTGTACCTGATTCGAGCTTGCAGGGCGCTCGCGGACAAGGGCCTGCTGCGCCAATGTGACATCGTCGGCGAGGGTCGTGAAAAGGACAGCTTGCAGTCCGAGATCAAACGACTTGCGTTAGGCGACTTGGTCAAATTGGCTGGACCGTGGTCGCAGGAGCGAGTCGCCGATGCGCTCTCTCGATATTCTGCATTTGCCTTGCCATGCGTTCAGGCCGCCGATGGGAATATGGACGCACTTCCCACTGTGTTGTTGGAAGCGTTGGCGACCGGGTGCCCTGTCGTTTCTACACGGCTCTCTGGAATTCCTGAAATTGTTGACGATGGTCGCAGCGGTCTCTTGGTTGAACCAAACAGCGAAGTGGAACTTGCTTCGGCACTCGAAATGGTCTTGCGAGACATTGACGGGGCGACGGCGAGAGCCGTAAACGGTCGCCAGCGCGCCGAATCGTTGTTTGACGTTCGCAAAAGTGTATCCACGCTTAGTGAATGGCAGCGCCGAGCCGCCGACGACAATCGCAAATCGGTTTCGCTTAAGGTGCCATCGCGAGACATCTTCCTTTCCATGGAGGATTCTCAATGACTCATTGGCGAATCAAAACGATTCGGGGCACGCTCGACCTGCGCCAGTTTGCATCAACACTTGGGTACTTTTTGGGAATGTTGCGTGGACATGGAGGTGTCTTGACCATCGCGTTCTTTGCCAACTTGTTGGCGGTCGCACTAACTCTCGCCGCCCCTTGGCCCATCCAAGTGGTGATCGACCATATCATTTTGGATAAGCCTCATCGACGATGGTTGAGTGAATTGCTCACCCGTTTCAATGCTGTGGTATCGCTGCCGCCTGAATCACTCCTCGCGCTGAGTTGCATCGCTGTCGTGGGGATTGCAGTCGCCCTGGGATTCACCGACTACATTGCGCAATTACTCCAAGCCAGTTCAGCGCACAAGATCGGAAACACGCTCCGCCGTCGTATCTTTAAGCACCTCCAGTCGCTTTCGATCAACTTCCATCAAAGCGCCCGCACCGGAGATCTGCTCTTGCGATTGACCGGCGATGTCACCATGGTGCGTGACATGCTGGTCGAGTCGTTGTTTGACCTTGCTCAAGCAATGGTTCTTGCACTGGCCTACTTGTTTGTCATGTTTCAACTGTCGCCTCGCCTGGCGTGGATAGGGTTTGCCGCAATTCCAGTAGTTATATTCATCTCCATGCTCATGTCGATCAGGCTGCGATCGGCAGTGAAGAAGGCACGCGAGAAGGAAGGCGACTTAATCAGCGTCGCCGGAGAAGTTCTCGCTGGAATCTCGCTCGTTCAGGCGTTTACCCGCGAAGACGAAGAGAAGGAACGATTTTCACGAATGGGGCGATCCTCTCTCCGTGCTGGTCTGAAGACTGTTCGACTTGAAACGCAACTGGCCCGAACCGTTCAGATCATCACGGCTTTCGGTACATGCGGAATCTTGTACGGCGGAGTCGGAGAGGTGCGAAATGGAATCCTTACCCCTGGCATTTTGATCGTCTTCCTGAGCTATTTCGCCGGGCTTCTAAAGCCCATCCGCCAGATATCAAAGACTGCGGGCAGGATGGCCAAGGCATCTGGTTGCGCCGAGCGAATTCGCGAGATCTTGGAGACTGAACCCGAGATCAAAGATGCTCCAGGGGCGATTGCTGCCCCGCTGCTCGCCGGTCGAGTTACGTTTGACAGGGTTTGCTTCGGCTATCGAAAGTCACCGCAGGTCCTTCATGAGATTCGAATGGATGTGCTACCCGGCCAGCATGTTGCACTAGTGGGACCAACGGGTGCCGGCAAGAGCACGTTAATAAAGCTACTCTTGCGGTTCTTTGATCCGACCGACGGCACGCTGAGTTTTGATGGAATTGACATTCGCAAGTTCACCATCGACTCCATTCGCCGACAAATAAGCGTTGTGCAGCAGGAAACGGTGCTGTTTGGGACAACCGTGGGCGAGAATATCGCCATGGGGCGTGTAGGCGCAACGATGGCAGACGTTCGCGCCGCAGCCGCGACAATTGGAATCGACGATTGGATTTTGTCGCTACCGCGTGGATATGACACCGAAGTCGGTGAACGCGGCGTGAACTTCTCCGGCGGTCAACGCCAGCTCATTGCATTGGCCCGGGCGGTTGTACGAAACGGGCGAATTCTAATATTTGACGAACCGACGACCGGCCTGGACTCGCGAACAGAGTCAATTGTGCGAGCAGCATTGCGCACTGCCATGCGCGGCCGAACGACATTTATTATCTCTCACGGTTCTCGACCATTTGCGGACGTGGATCGAATATTCGTCATTCGGGAAGGCCGGATCATTCAAGAGGGAACCGGCGCCGAGCTTTCTGAGCGGGCGGGGCTGTTCCAAGAATTGTTTCCGGATTCGACAAGTGGTGCATCAGAACGGGAGGCATCGTGCTAACGACCAGCCCCGTCGTTATTGACGAACTACCCGAGGATCCGGCGCTGCCGGGCCTATCCGCTGCGCATCCAAATCGGATATTGGAGATTCTCAAGGCATCGCCGAATGTGGCGACTTCTCATGAGCGGGAGTCGTGGCAGTCCTGCACGATGACCGAGGCGATCTATCAACCAGGTCGGGCTTGCCGCGCCGTCTATTCGCTTGGCAAAGAAGCTGATGGCGAACGCAATGATCTCCTTTACGCGCGATGGGCCCCACGGATGCGGCCACACGAGAGTGCGATTGTGCTTTCTGCGGATGGCGGCAGTCTTCAGATCTTTCGTTATCCGCGTGATCGGCGCATGAGGCAGATTCGTTCCATGCGGCGAGACGATTGGTTGCGTGACGCATCTGAATCGTGGTTCAGGATCACCAACGGTGACGGAGGCATGGCAAAAGATGGGTGGCGTTGTACGCCCATCAAATATGTGCCCGAATCACGACTCGTGTGCCGCCTCAAGGCGCGGTGGACCGCCGACGGAACCGACAAATGGGTTCGCGCTTATGTTCGCATCTCGCGCCGAAATGACGCAGAGCATCAGTTCGGTACGATTACGAGCATCCATAAATCTCTCATGAAGTCAGGCGCGCCGCTCGATGTGCCCGTGCCCCTTGGCATACTCCCCGCTCGTCATTTGCTTGCGACGGAATTTGTCAGGGGCCGATCTCTCAAGGAACTTGCTTTGGATGGCTGCGCCGACGAAGTCGCTTCCATTTGCAAGCGACTGGCCTTGTTACACCGTCATTGCCCGCTCGCAATCGCGGAAGCCGCGACGATGCCATCCGAGGGCATGCGCGAGATGTTGCAAGATCTCTCTTACGCAAGCGTTGAACGATCCAAGTTATGCGGCGAATTGCAAGGGTGGTGGTCGCAGACGCCGCAGAGTCCTGACACGTTGGGACTGGTTCATGGGGATCTTCATAGCGGCCAGGTGATTCTGCGTGGCGCGCGTGTTTGCGTGGTCGATTGGGACCGGGCAGCCCTGGGTGACGGGACCCGGGATATTTTGAACCTCGCGTTGGATTTCGCTGTTGCGCCATGGCTTCGAAACGGTGAAGGACGATTCGCATCCGAGCTCGCGTCGGCCTGTATTGCAGCATGGCGGGCGGCCGGCGGACCCTGGAATGCCGCCTCGGCGCGTTGGTGGGCCGTTCAATCACTCGTCCAACGAGCGTGGGGATTCATGAGACATCTTCGACCGGGTTGGCCTTTGACATCGAAGCGTTTGCTTGAGCAGGCTCGGCACATTTGGCTTCACGGCCTCGAAATTGAGGAACTTTGAAGTGACCGGCTTAAACCAATTACCAATCAGGCAAACGACAGAAGATCACGCGTCGGTCTGGATGAATCGTGTGATGGTACTTGACATGATTCGTCGCAACATTGCGTTGCCGCTGGAGTGGCGCGTCGTCCAATTAACAATACTACGAGTATTTCCGACAAAACACTCCACCTTTGGCGCGCAATATCGTCTTTCCCTCCGCCATCCGAAACATGGCGTCGTGTTCGGCTCAATCTATCTTTCGCCGAATACGAAGCAGATACAACGCAGGGCAACGAGGCTGAGAGTAGACCCGAAGGGAGCCTTTGTGATCATGGGGCTTTCACTTCCGGTAGACGACGGGAATCTGCTCTTGCATACACCCGATCACGATCCTCACCTGCCGAGTCTCCGTGTTGCAGCATCGACCCACACCATGACGCGCGCACTTAAACTCGACTACACCGCGCGGTGTAAGTGCCTGAGTTACCGCCCAGGGAGACGCTGCACAATTGCCTATTTTGATGAGCAAGTAGCCGATCGGTTTGTTGTCGGGAAGGTGTTCGGCAATGGCATTTACGAAACAACACCGGCTGTTCATCGCCGCGTGCGTGCGGCCCTACGTGCAGAAACATCATGCAACATTGAAGTCCCGCGTCCATTGCGATCACTCGACAGCCTCCGAATGGTTGTGTTCAGTGGCGTGAAGAATAGGCACTCTGCCGGACACGAGAAATTGCCCGAAGCTGCTGGTTGCGTTTTGGCCGCATTGCATCGGATTCGGGGCGATTCTGAACGCCGCTTTGGCCACGAGGACGAGGCACACACCATTCAACGCTGGTCGACATTGGTTGAGCGACTTCGCCAATACAACCCAATGCCGACGATGCTTCAACAGTGGTTGAAGAACAAGGGGCAAAACCTGCCGCGATCCCGCGGCGTGTTCCTGCACCGGGATTTCTATGATGCACAGCTCATTGCGACGCCCAATGGATGGGCTTTGGTTGACTTGGATACGGTATGCATCGGGGATCGTGAACTTGACGTCGCAAATTTTATTAGTCACCACTTGTGGAACGGCGTCCAGGCCAAATCACTCAAATCGGCTCGTCGGGAATCAGCGACGTTCTTGAGGAGTTATCTGCAGCACAAACGCGGATCACCGCAATTGAATCCCAGACGACTGCAGTTCTATCTGGTTGGTTCTCTTGCCCGAGTGTCGTTGATTCACTCATTACGCACCGGGCAAGAAGTTGCCGCGAACAGATTGATGAACGTCGCAACAGATTTCGCCGGCCTCTCAGTGGTTCGGTGCTATCAACAGGTTTTGTCTCCCAAGGAGTAAGCAAATGACGTGGATATGTATGCATAGTCGTCGACAACCAAATACAGCACGCGGCGCATTTACCATCATCGAGCTCTTGGTGGTGATTACGATCATCTCTTTGTTGCTGGCGATCCTCCTGCCGGCGCTCGCGAGCGCCCGTCGGACAGCGCGACAGGCGGAATGCAGCTCACACCTGCGCGAAGTCGGCCTTGCGACCGCCATGTACCTTCAGTCGGAGAAGGCGTTTCCATCCCTCAACAATGAGCCGGAAGACGGCCACTGGCAATACAATTATGTGATTTGGGATGGGCGCGATTTTCAACACAATTTCGGGCCGTTGACGCAGTCCAACGTCTTTCCGGACATGAGAGTTTTGTATTGCCCTACTCAAGAAACCCCCTACCACCAACTCAATACTTTTGTGAATCCATGGCCGGTCAAGCAACTTCTCGATACACGTGCAGCATACGGACGGCGTCCGCGAGTAACTGGAATGGACGTCACTCAAATGCCGCCGGGATGGAGTCTTTATGCGGATTTGTTTCACACGCCGGAATACATCGCATCCAACCATCGTCGCGGCATCAATGTTGCTTATGTCGACGGAAGTGTCAAGTTTATCTCAAGTTTCGAACTTCTTGTGGACAACAACATGACCTTGCCGACGTCCCTCATTGATAACCCGACCATGATGAAGATCTGGAACCGGCTGGACACAAAGTAACGCGTACACTGAATCAGGGCACAAGAGATGTCGCATCGAACACTATTCATTGCATTGGCAGGGGTCGCATTCGCCGCGGCGGCCGCAACCGCATTACTTGTATCCTCGGGCGTCGCTCCCAAGGATGCCGAGTCGAGATACGCCGCTGGTGGAAAAATTAAGCGATTGTCCGGCGACTACATCAAACTCAAGGACGGCCGGCAAGTTGAGTTTGCTGGCATTCGGCTTCCATATGACCATGAGCCGAACGCTGAGCATTCACGACGCGTCCTGGCGAAATGGCTGGAGGACGAAGGTGTACGACTGCAATTCGACGAACTCCGCGAACATCGAAAGGACCGCATCCTTGCTTATGTCTATGCAAATGACACGTTTATCAATGAGCGGCTTGTGCGTGACGGGCTGGCGTTCGTAAAGGCACGTGCCGGAAACCGACTACATTCCGAGTTGCTACTTGGGGCGCAAAACGCTGCTCGCGATGAAAAGAAGGGAATTTGGGGCACCCTGAATCTGTCAGAGAGCGGCGTGTTCTTTGCAGATGTGACGGGTGCTACCTTTCACAAGCGCAATTGTGATTCACTGCCCAGGGAGACAACAGGGTTGATTGAGCAAAATGGAACCAGAGAAGCCATCTCAAAGGGAATGGCCCCATGCGGAAAATGCCGTCCATTGGATGGTGTCGCGAACTAGGGGTCAGCCGTTTCCTTGGCTCGTATTGCTTTCGCGCTCACGGATATTGCTCTAGAAGAAAAAAAACGGTGGAGTCCACTTAAGCAGCATGATCTGTTGGTCATGAAGTTGCCGGAAGTGTGACGCGAAAAATGGCGCCGTTTTCACCCTGTGGCGGGGGAATATGCTGGATTCGACCCATGAGTGATTCGACCGTGCGCTTTACTGAGGCTAGTCCAATACCCGTTCCCTGCTCCTTGGTCGTAAAGAAGAGATCAAAAATGTGCGGTGCCGTCTGCTCTGGAACACCAGGACCTCGATCGCGGATGTCAATGATGATGTTTCGCCCGACTTTTCTACATGACGCCGATACCGTTGCGCCGGGAGGCGAATGGTCCAAAGCGTTAGACAAGAGTTCGATCACAATGGTAATGAACTCAGCAGCGTCGGCCAGTACCAGACATTCGTTGTCACTGACGATCTCCAGATCGATGCCCTTGGCGTCAAATGCCCCCTGCATTTCTCGTTGCGCATCGCGAATGGCCTCGACCGCATCTACTTGCGTTAATGTTCGCTCTTCTGCGCGAGCAAATCGCAATAAACGGTTGACGCGCTGGCTTAACTGGCTGCATGTAGACAGCACACTTTCGGCGCGGCGGCGCGAGTCCGCATCCACGGTACCAAGGTCAGCAATTAACTCCGCCGAACTACGAATCGCAGAAAGCGGGTTTTGGATTCCGTGCGCGACGCATGAACAGAGTTCTCCAATGGCAGCCAATCGCTCGCGTCGCTCAGCAGCGAGGGATGCATCAGCTTTCTGTAGTTTGACAAAAAACCAGAAAATGCCAATCAACGCGAGAATCAGCGCCCCGACGAAAACAATCTCAGATTGCCCATGCCAAAGGAGAATCTGCTGATGATTCATAAGCATGGAAGCTGTCTGGTTCATGATCGCTTCTTGCCGCCGGCCAAGCTTTTTCAGTGCTTGAGCCTGATGGGCATCCATGATGGACATGGCCTTCCCGGCCTCAACAAGCGATTCGGCCTGGCCTGTGGAACCAGCGCTGGATACGGCTCGGTCCATCAGAACGAAGATTTGTTCTTCCGTCGCACACATGCGGTCTACTTCGAGCCAGAATTCCGAAAGGTCACTCGCTTCGATATGCCCCGTTCGTCGCTGAATTTCCATGTCGGATCGGAGGCGTTTGTATCGCCATCGTTCCGCCGATACTTCCCGTGTCTCGAAAACCCTGTTCCCCGGCCCATTCAGGTCAACCAATCGCAGGCCCAACGCTGTCAAGTCTCGCTGCCGTGCATCAAGTATCGCAGCCTGGGTGAGGAGTTCGCTGAACCGACCGAGCGTCCGATGATGCAAAACCAGACTTCCAATGATGACAAGCACATCGAACGTCGCCAATGCGATATAATAGTAATACCACTTAATGCGAATCATGTAAGCTCTTTCTGCGTGGAAGCGATGGCCCATGTCAATGTCTGGGCATTCCATGCTAATGATAACGAGGCGAGGTAATTATGGCCCGCATCTTAGTTGTTGAAGACGAACCAGTATTGCGGCGGAACATCGCCGACCGACTTCGTGCGGAAGGTCACGAAGTGATGGACGCCGGAAGTGGTGAAGCAGGTGTCGAGCTGGCAACACTCTTGGCGCCTGATCTTGTTCTTACAGACCTTCGCCTCCCCGGCATGGATGGCATGAGCGTGCTAAGGGAAGTCAAACGAATCAGCCCGCGCATCATGGTTGTCATGTTGACGGCCCATGGGTCGGAAAAGTCCGCGGTTGAGGCGCTGCGCGAGGGCGCATACGACTACTTACATAAGCCAATCGACCTGAAAGAGCTGGCCCTTTTAATCGAGCGTGCCGTTAGCCATTGTCGCGCACTCGATGGATTGGAATACCTCCGCGAAACCGAACGGCAAAAAGGGTCACTGGCAGCACTGATAGGAATCTCCGGCAATATACGCGACGTCAAGGCGCAGGTCCGCCAGTTGGCAGCGACTCCGGCGATCGGACTTAAGGACCCGCCCACCGTTCTCATTACGGGTGAGACCGGTTGTGGAAAAGATCTTATTGCTCACGCCATACATAACGAGTGCGCCAGAAAAAACGGGCCCTTCGTGCATGTCAATTGCACGGCGATTTCGGAGACCCTGTTTGAAAGTGAATTGTTTGGGCACATGAAAGGCTCTTTCACCGACGCCCGCACCAATAAGAAGGGGCTATTCCAGGTTGCAGACGGGGGAACCCTGTTTCTCGATGAAATAGGCCATCTCGGTCCGGCAATGCAAGCCAAGCTCCTACTAGCGTTGGAAAAACGCACCATCCGCCCGGTCGGAGCGACCGACGAACGCGCCTTTGACGTTCACATCATTGCAGCGACAAATCGCGACTTGCAAGACGCAATGAAGAGGAACGAATTCCGCTCCGATCTATTTCACCGACTACGAGTATTCGAAATTCGCATTGCACCGTTGCGGGAGCGACCTGACGACATATTACCTATTGCGGAGACCCTCATCCGAAAACACGCGCGGCGATTCGCAAAACCCACCCCAACACTGTCGGAATCGGCAGCGGCCGCGCTAAAGCGGTTTGATTGGCCTGGAAATGTACGGGAACTGTCGCACACGCTTGAGAGCGCTATTTTGATGTGCGACGAGCAGGAGCTGAGCGATATACACCTCCGATTGCAGGGAATCGGAAGCCTATCATCCGGAATGGTGGATTCGAAGGGTCGCTTTACAGTGGAGATGGACTTTGAGAGTGGAAACCCAACATTAGACAAGGCCGAGCTTGATATCATTCGCGCCGCATTCGAATACTCTGGCCGCAATTTGAGAAAAACGGCCCGAATCCTCGGCGTCAGTCGCGAGGCGATTCGCTACCGACTTTCCAAGGCTGATGGTAAGCTCGCGGCAATTTCGCCACCGCCGCCCTGATCATTTTCAATCCGATTTGTGCGGCGCATTGACGCCTCCCGTCGCCTCGATTCATCCGATGACGAGTAAAATGCGAAATCGTCTGAAGCGGTCATTCAACAGTCAGGACTGTCAGGCGATTATCATCTTTTATCCGGCCACGTTATGTATCAGGTGGGCGTCTCAAGGGACCGGCGGCAAAAAGAAGAGGTGGCTTCATTCTGGAATAGTGCTCGCTAGCGGACGCCAGTGGAGCTTATTCCACATTGGTTCCTCCAAAGGTTTTCAACACCAAAACCATGATCCTGATGCTTACACGTGCCTCAATATAAGATTGGGTACCGAACCCGGATGTCGTCACCTCTTGTGTCATTCACTCAATTTGACACATCGGACGAGCCACATGCGGGTGGTTGGTTGAACGTCAGTGAGCCCCGTCGTCTCTCGATCGGTCAAGGTCACCCAACTCAACCTGCACGCGCAGTGGATCAGTTGGTAGCGATGGCGGCGCGGGCGGGTAGGGCGGAAGTTCCCAATCAAGCCCCATTTCAGCAAGGTGGCCGCGCATAGTGCGGAGATCCCAAACATGTATCGAGTGACCGCGCGCATTGGGGACCAGAAGCTTGGTCCCGTCAGCGCTCCACGCCATCGCTGCATGGCTGATGGAATCGGGGTTTTCGAGACGCGCGATGATCTGCATGTCGGCGACGCTTACCAGTTCAATCGATCGATCGTCAGCATTGAGCGCCAGAACGTCGCCTGCTGGCGAAAACGCGGCTGATGGCGACGGGCCGGAATTTGACCGGGCGAATTCCGCGCGCAGCCCCCAGGTGTCGGTATCCCAAACGCTGTGTGCTGTGTGCCCGGAATGCACAAGCAGACTTCCATCCCGGCTTAGGCATACGCCTTGATGAAATGTCTGGGGTATTGAGTGCAGAAGTTTGCCGTGCGCGACGTCCCATATCCGAAGCTTCCCGTCGGGGCCCGGGTGATTGCCGCCCGACGCCACTCGACGTCCAGCCGCGTCGATCGAAACATAGCGTGCATTAGCATGCTGGCCAAGGATTCTCGGGGAAGGATTTTGATCGTTGAGATTGAAGATCGCGATGTCCCGTTGGTTTGCGGCAACGACCAGTGTTGCGTTGTCGGCTGCAAGCGCGGCCCCTTCGCAACGCCACGACGATGGTGAAGCCTGGATTGGCGGACCGATCCGCGTAGTGTCACCCAATCGCTGGATCGGCCAGCGCTGCACGCCATTGGATAGACCGGAACTGATCAGTTCGCTCGGGTTCGTCCGGAACACAACCTCATGAACATCGATCGGAATCGAGGCAAGTCGTTTGCGGCTCGAAATATCCCAGATTTGTATTCCATGAGATCCGCCGCCTGATGCGACAAGCCTTCCATCGCGGCTGGTCGCGATTGAGTAGCATGCGTATCTGCCTTCTGCTCCAAAGGGGTATAGGGTCGAGAATATGTCGCTTTCCAGGATCTCCCCTTTGCCCAGTTGCGTCATTTGAGCGTTGACTTCGTACCCAAATCGATCGCTGTTCGGCTCAAACGCGTCGATCGCGAATGGCAGTGTAAGCAGGTGGGTGCCCAGACGGATGTCCCAGAATCGTGAAGTGCCATCCCATGCGTAGGAACAAAGCAGATCTCCCCGCCCGCAGAAAAAAAGCGACACGGGGAGGCCGGTGTGTCCAGTCAAGGTAAGCTCGATGGTTTTTTTAGAACTGTCCCAGAAATACACGCGTCCGTCATCGCAGCCAACCGCCAGCGACCGTCCATCCGGCGACCATGCCAGCGCGGCAACGATATCTGGGTGCGGCAACGTTGCGCTGACTTGCCCACTTAATATTTCGACTAGAATTATGATATTGCTTTCCCAAAGGCTGAGAGCAAGTACACTTCCATTGGGATGAAATCGCACGCGTCGAACATGCGTTTTCGCGATCGGCAATACGCGTGTCTCGCGGGTCGATAAATCGTGAATGTGTACGGCGCCATTCCGGTCACCAACTGCGAACTGGCGGTCGTCACTCCGGAAATCTGCGTGCGTGTACATCGACTGTTCAAGGGGGAAACTGGCGAAAAGCGTCCGTTGCCCGACATTCCAGATTTGACATTCTGATTTGTCGCATCTGGCGACTAGTTGCCCGTTGTTGCTAAAACGTGGCCAGAGTCGCTGTTGCGGCGTGCCCGACAGGTCGAGTAGCCGCTTGTTCGAACCCCATTCATGAACTGAATAAATCCCACTTTCGAGGTGATGGACCGCGATTTTATCCAGGCCAGGTGAGAAAAGGGCGTTTGCCCCAGGTTGGCCGGGAGAATCCCCCGCGCGGTCCAGGCGCACGTCCATAAGCGCCATCGCGGCGATTGCTTCGTCTCGCAGCTCCTTGGTCGCACGGATGGCCGCCGCTTGCCGGATCGCGTCCAGACTTTTCAGCTTGCGTCCGGGCAGCGTACCTTTTCGGGTGGCCTCGGCCGACGAGAGATAGGTTTCCCACAATCGCCCGCGGGCAACGCCATACAAAGTCCATGCCACGACAGATGATCCGATCAGGATCAACAGAATGACCAAGCCGAATACAAATGAAACGCGATGCCGACGCAGTTGCTTCCGCAGCACATACATAACACTGTCGCGCTTGGCATCGACCGGCTTGCCCGCAAGGTAGTGGCCGATGTCGCGGGCCAGTTCACCGGCGGTCTGGTATCTTCGCTCACGCTCTTTGCTCAGGCATTTGAGCACAATGGTCTCGACTTCGTCGTTGATCTGTTTGCGAATTGTGCTGGGCCTGGCAGGCTCACACGTGAGAATCCGATCCAGGACATCGCGCATCGCGCCGACAACCTCGTAAGGAAATTTGCCGGTCAGCATTTGATACAGAATCACGCCGAGCGAATACACGTCCGTTCGGACATCGATCTTGCTGGGCTGGCCCTCGGCCTGTTCTGGGCTGGCCCAGGGCAAGCTTCCGATGAACTGGCCCGTCACCGTCATCACCGGCGAACCGCCCTCACCGATTGACTCGAAGGCCGAGACCTTAGCCAGACCGAAGTCCAGAATGTGCGGCTCGCCGGATGGATCAACGCGGATGTTGCCCGGTTTGAGGTCTCGGTGAATGATGCCGCGCAGGTGGGCCGCGTTCACCGCCTCGCAGATCTTCGCGAACAACTTGAGAGTCTCGTCGATCGACCGCGTGCCACTGGCCATGTACACATCCAGTGGCTGGCCGCTGATGTAGTCCATCACGAAGTAGAAGCACCCGGCGGCGCTGCCGCTGTCGTGGATGGCCACAATGTTGGGATGCTGGAGCTGCCCAAGTATCTGCACCTCACGTTCGAAGCGGGCGCGGTCGGCCGCTCCGGCGAAAGGCCCCTCCTTCATTACCTTGATGGCCACCATGCGATTGGTGCTCTTCTGAATCGCCTGATAAACGATCCCTTGGCCGCCGCGATGGACTTCGCGTAACAGCTCGTAGCCGGCGAATGAATCGGGCGGCAGCGACGTCGGCGTTGCACGCGCTGTTGGGGATGGGGATAGCCCGGATGAGCCCATCGCAGTGGACTCTTCCTGCCGTGCAATCTGATCGGCCTCTTGAATCAACGCCAACTTGCGCAGTTCCTCTGCCAATTCCGGCATGAGGTCGGGATGAGCCGCAATAATTGTATGGTCGGCGAGAATTTCTCCCGCCATCCGTCGGCGAAGGAAATCTTCGAGCAGTTGTCTGATTCGCGCAGCCTTGTCTGCAGACGCCGAGCCGGATTCATTCGAGCGGCCTTGGTCTGAGTTCTTATTGTTCACAAACTACCCCAAGACGTCGGCCACGGCCGACTTAGAAACCGGGCCTGGTTTCCGATTTCGTCCGTGTCCGCCAGGATCGAATCATCCGTACGATTCTCTCCCATCAACCGACTGCGAAGACACTTATTGACCACTTTCGCTGATTTGTCGTGCCTTTTCGGTCTCCGCTCATTGTGGCGACGGCGGATAGTCTTCATTCGACGCCTCCACCGTCACCGACAGCTCCCGGCCCCCACCTATTTATGACTCAGAAACTGAGACTGATCTCCAATCTCATCAGCAAGCAACCGAAGCGCGCGACAGCACAGCATGCGAACGGCCCCTTCCGCACGACCCATGCGCTGGGCCGTTTCGATCACGCTAAGTCCTTGGACGTAACGCAGTTGCACGGCGTCACGGTAATCTGCAGGCAAAGCAGCCACTGCGGAGCGAACCCTGGCTACCAGTTCATGCCGAACGGCCAATTGGCTGGGCGTATGCTCGTCCACCGACATCAAATCCAGAAGTGCGATTACCGACGAGGCTTGGGCGTCGATTGTCTCGATAACTTGTCCGTTGCCGCCGCGCTTGATAGCCCGCATCGCGCGAATGGCATCGGTCAACTTGTTCTCAGCGATAGACCGCAGCCAGGCGAAGAAGGCCTCATCGGTTCGTCCCTTAAGTGTCCCAATGTGACGAATCGCAATGACATAAGTATCCTGGCAGACGTCCTCTGCAGAGATGGCTCTCCGGAAATTATCGGGCAGACGCGCAGCCATCGCAGCCGCAAGGCGGTCGTGATGGCACAACAGTAGACGCTGAATCGCCAAGCGATCCCCGGCCACGGCCTGCTCCAGGAGATCCTCCGAATTGCCCGTCATCACTCCCTGCTTCCAAACTTCGAGCGGAAAGGACTTTCATACCAGAATATCAGATTACCCCTGGTTTTGCCATCCCAGGCATTTTGCGTGACGCGGGCAGGGGCTAATCCGTCTAGGGCCTAAGTACTTATAGAGGCAGTCCGAACGGTGATACTTATTACCCAATTTCAGAGCTAAATTGTAATACCCTTGTCCGCGAATCAAACAGCTTATGAAAGGTTGGGTGTCATCGAACTAAGCACGAATGAGAAGAACGGGGACAAAACCGGACTTGTCAGATGCTCCCAATCATGAGGTGTAGCACATGGCCGTGCCGACCGCCCCTTTATCTTCCGACGATGGGATCATCACGCGTTCAATCACCATGACCGGAGGCGCCGGTGAAAAGTCCGGTCATCAGCCCATTGACCAGTCGCGTGCGGACTCGCACTCTAACTGCAATCTCAAACACCCGGGATAATGCGGGGCAACCGCTCGACTTAAGCTGCGCGAGGCGCACAATGGCCACAAAACGCTACTTCAATACCCCTAGTCGCTCGCGAAAAGCCGAATTGACCAAGGCGCCTGTGAGCCAGACCGGGCTGATGGCCCTGCTCGCGCGAAACGTGGTCAAGCCATTTGATCGCATCAGCGATTTGGGCGTTGTGGTGGTCCTGCTACAGCCAAACAGCCCAGATGCCGACGAATTGCCCCCCAACCCCGGCCACCCGGCCTGCGCACGCTATGTCGGAAGCGAATACTGCCGCGAATCGTGGCAGCTCCACTTGGCAGAATTACGAGTGCATCCCCGCGCGCACTGGCATCGATGCGATTTCGGAATGTACTGTGGAATGGTCCCTGTGTTCCATCGCGGCCATTGCCTTGCCGCCGTTCGACTGGCTTGTCCAACGTCGATACCCGAATCCGATTTCGATCGGCATGTCGGGTTGTTGGATATCCTGGTGGACAACTTCGTCGCGGCGCACACCGGTTTCCTAAACAAGCTGGTGCGGGTGTTGCCGAGTACGTCGGCGATACAATCATCCAAGCCTCGTCCGGTCCGCAGGACCGCGAAGCAGCACAATCACCCCAAGATTCAGGCCGCAATCGAATACATCCGTCACCATCTCCGCGATCCGTCGCTGAGCATACATCGGGTGGCCGCCAAGGCGGGCCTGCATCCGAACTATCTCAGTCAGCTCTTTACCGAATGGGCGGGACAGCGCATGTGCCGGTTCATTCTCGAGCAGCGCATTGAGATGGCGAAACGGCTGCTGGCCACCACGGATCTGCAGATCAAGCAAGTCGCGGCTCAAAGCGGCCATGCCCATCCGCATTGGTTTTCGCACGTATTTACCAGGCACACCGGGATGACGCCGGGGACTTATCGAAGAAAAGCGCGCGACACCGATAAATAGGCGAGTTCAGTCGAATCGGTCGGCATTTCCCCACCAATCCAATCGAATCTTCGATTTCAAGATCGGCGCGTGACGCCGCAGGCTGGAATCTCGTCTCTAAACACATGGTTCGCCCTCAAATGCCAGCGCGACGGGCATCAGGTTCCCCGATGTCCGCAGCGCGCGAAGTCAAACGGAGTCGAGTCGGAATGCGTGGCGTTGCGGGACGCCAGAGAACAGGACGAGCCCGACTTTTCAGGGAATCTGTTGTGTTTTTCTCAGATCGATGTTGTTTTTCTCAGATCGAACCGTGCGGGTCTTGAAGTGCAGGGGCGACGTTTGATACGGTGGCGGATGCTGAAGACACCGGACTCTTGCATTTCCCAATGGGCAACAAACCGGCGCGTCGAGGTTAGAGAGTAATGTCGCAGCAAAAAGGAGAGGCAAATGCGCACGTCGAACAGAACTTGGTTCCGTGAACTTGGGATCTTGGCACTGATGGTCTTGGTGGGCGTTGTCACCAGTGGGCAATCAGCCGATTCGCCCGACAACCCCGCGGACTACACCGCGCCACTGCCGGATGCCCCCGCGACCGCGCCGCCGAGCATTCCGCAGGGCGATGAATTACTCGATCCGCGCTCGGCGCTGGGGACCGGCTTTACCTACCAGGGCCAGCTTAAGCTAAGCGGAGCCCCGGTCACGACCGCCGTCAATCTGCAATTCGACCTTTACGATGCGGACATTGCCGGCACCATGCTGGGCAGCCAATTCATAGGCGGCGTCATTCCGAACAATGGTCTCTTCACCGTTACCCTCAACGACGCCGGCCAGTTCGGCGCGAACGCGTTCACCGGCGAAGCCCGCTGGTTGCAGATCACGGTCGGCGTTACGCCATTGACCCCGCGGCAACCCATCACGGCGACGCCCTATGCATTGAAGGTGCCGGGCATCGATGGTTATTCGCTCGACGCGCCAGGTGTAGGCCCGCCAGACGCGGTAATTGTTGATGTGTCCGGCCGTGTCGGTATCGGCACCACAACTCCTCAGACCAAGCTGCACCTCTTCGATTCCGGTACGTCTGAATTGCGAATTGAAGGTGGAACATCAGGTTCGCCGACTCGACGCGCCACGCTCAGCCTGCGGTCGGACATCGACTATCGCGCCCGGGGAATGCTCCTCGAAGCCGGCGACGACCCGGTTTCGTGGTTCGCCGGTGTGGGGTATAGCGGCGGTCGATTCATGATCGGACGCCACGCCACTGCGCCGGAGTTCCCGGCCAACGCCATCTTTTCCGTTCTCAGCAACGGCATCGTCGAGATCGCGGCGGGCGGGTCGCTCAGGCTCACGGGCACGGCCGGCACCGGTCGCATCATGATGGAGAGTTCGGAGCCGACCGGCCATAAATACGAGTTTTACCCTGATTATTCCGGAGCGGGCTCCGGGACGTTTGCGCTATACGACCGCACGCTCAACCAGACACCGTTTTACGTATCGGCCACCGGCAAGGTCGGCATCGGCATGTCCACCCCGGCGGAGCAGTTGACCGTGACCGGTACGGTACAGATGGACGGCTTCAAGTTGTCGAGTGCGCCGACCGCCGGATACGTCCTGACCTGCGACGCGGCGGGCGTCGGAACCTGGCAGGCGGCGACGGGCGGCGGTGGCGGCGGCACGGTGACAAGTGTGGCGACCGGCACGGGTCTCACCGGCGGACCGATTACGACGAGCGGCACGATCTCCATCGCCGACGGCGGCGTGGGCACGCTTCAGATCGCCGACGGCGCGGTGACGGCCGCGAAAATCGCAGGCACACTCGGCGATGTTACCTCGGTGACGGCCGGCAGCGGCCTGACCGGCGGCGGAGGCACCGGAGACGTGACGCTTTCGATCGCCGCGGGCGGCGTGGACTCGACGCACCTTGCGGACAGCGCCGTGACCAGCGCGGACATTCTCGATGGCACGATTGCAACGGTTGACTTGGGCGCGAACTGCGTCGGCTCGGGTCAGATTGCCGCCGGCGCCGTTGGCGAGTCGCAGCTCGCAGACAACTCAGTGCCCAGCGCCAAGATTGCCGACGGCACGATCGCATCCGCGGACATGGCCGCCGATTCTATTGGGGCCGCGCAAATTTCGGCGGACGCCGTGGGAGCTTCCGAGATCGCCCCCAATGCGGTTTCCAACGACGAATTGGCTTCCGACGCGGCGTCGCTTAACAAAGTGTCGGGAGGAGCAATGAGCAGTTCTGGAGGGAACATCGGAATTGGGACAGCGCCCTGGCTCCCGAAGCTCAACGTATTTGGAGCCCCTCCGGCCAATTTCGGTATCAATGTCGATGGATCAATAACTCCACTTCGGCTTGGGATGCAAACAACAGGGTCTATTCCACAGATACTCTTTCTTGATCGTGAAAACTCCGCTGGGCCAGGCGCCAACGGATTTGGTGCTGCCATTGAATGGCGCCTGGAGGATTCGACAAGCAGCCTTACGAATGCGGCGCAATACAAGGCATTCTGGCAGGACGCGGCACTTGGAAAGGCTGCGCAGTCGTTTAGCGTCTGGAATGGCGCTAGTTTTCTTGAGATATTGAGTCTCGATAGCGCTCCGACGCCCAAGGCACGAATTGCGGGCGGACTTGAGGTTGACACTTCGACGCTGGTGGTTGACGCCACGAACAGCCGCGTGGGAATCGGCGTCGCAGCGCCCGCAAACAAGGTCGATGTTGAAGGTGGGGTGGCGATCGGTGCCAGCTATTCCGGCACCAATACCGCGCCGGCCAACGGGCTGCTCGTCCAAGGCAACGTCGGCATCGGCACGCCTACCCCCGCAAGCAAGTTGGATGTCGAAGGCGGCGTGGCAATTGGCGCCACTTACTCCGGAACCACTGCGGCACCCACAAACGGACTGATCGTCGAGGGAAACGTCGGCATCGGAACGAACGTGGCCAGCTATCCGCTGGATGTAAGTACGACCAGTGCATCCCGAGCCATCTATGGTGAAGCTACGAGTACATCAGCTTCCAGATATGGAGTATACGGATACGCCAACCTCAACCACTCAGGCGCCAACCTCACATCGACTGGCGTTTATGGTCAGGGCGATAGCAACGACTCCGCCGGGGCGACCGCCGACGCCTTTGGTGGCCAGTTCTACGGCGATGCCGATCGCCTCGCTTACGGCGTCAGAGCTGATGGTAGTACCGACACGACAGTTGCTTACGGCGTTTTCGCCACCGCCGGTGCAACGTCCAGCACCGGAACGACGGCGTACGGCATCTACGGGTCTGCGAGCGGCGCGGCGACCAACTGGGCCGGTTATTTCAGTGGCGACGTGAACGTCACCGCCGACCTGAAAGTTGACAGCTCAACTCTATTCGTGGATGCCACGAACAACAGCGTCGGAATCGGCACCACCAGCCCCACAGTCGGTTCCAAGCTTCACGTGGTGGACCTCTTCGGCGACAACACGTCCGTGATACTTCCGAATAACTCAATCTCCGCTATGGAGATTCTCGACGAGCCAGGTGTAGCCAGCGAAACGAATAACGCTGGGCTTGGTCTCACCGGAGCAGTCGATACCTTGACATCGCGCTCGCTAACGGTTCCTGCGGCAGGGTACGTGTTGGTGATCGCCACCTGTGAGGCGCTAATGTCGCATGGAAGCGGGACCAACAGCGCGGCCATCTTCGGCGTGTCCGATACCGCAGGCAGCTTCCCGGCCAATCAAGATGTTTCGCTCCTCATTCCGTCCGCGGCTCCCACCGGCGTCTACAGCTTTCCGGTGACGGTCCATGGCCTATTCAGCGTTTCGTCAGGCGCGAACACGTTCTATTTCCTCGCTGACGAAACAAGTGGACTGGTAACGGCCGGCGATATCCAATTGTCCCTCGTGTTTTTCCCGACGGCCTACGGTACGGTGACTTCCACGCTGCTTGATTCCTCGCAGCCTCCCGGGTCTGACGAAGTGGCCGAGAGTTCAACTCAGTGGCTTTTTCCATCTGTGAGCGGCGTCGTGAACACGGCTGCCACTACGGAGCAACCGGCGCAGGAAGCAAAGCCTGATCAAATCGCTGAGCTGCAGGCCCGAATCCAGCGTCTTGAGGACATGGTTACCGCACTGACTTCGCGCACGGAAGGAGCATCGCGATGAACCCTCGATTTGCAAAGTCGTTCATCTACGTCATTCTGGTGGTCTTGTTCTCGGTGGCGCTTGCCCTCGCCCAAACCGGCGGCGGCTACGACCTCACCTGGTCCACCCTCGACGGCGGTCCCGGCGCGCCGGGATTCAGCACCGGCGCGAGTTACGAGATGGGCGCGACCATCGGCCAGGCGGACGCGAGTTCCTTCGCCACGCCGTTGGCCGGAGGCGGCTACTCCCTCGTCGGCGGCTTCTGGCCGGCCGCGGCGGCGTCCTGCGCGTGCCCCGGCGACCTGAACTTGGACACGAAGAAAAACGGCAAGGACGTCCAGCAGTTCGTGACCTGCCTCATCTCCGGCGGCGGCTGCTCCTGCGCCGACATCGACGGAGTCAACGGCGTCACGACTGCCGACATCGCGCTGTTCGTCACCGACCTGCTCGCCGGTACGGCGTGCCCATGAATCCCACCATGAAGGAACTGACGCGACTTGTGGGCTGATTGCCGAATCTGCGAAC
Source organism: uncultured Planctomycetaceae bacterium (assembly GCA_964605185.1). Lineage (GTDB taxonomy): Bacteria > Planctomycetota > Phycisphaerae > UBA1845 > UTPLA1 > JACRIM01. The sequence continues at coordinate 9,160 of CAZSBF010000033.1, read as the reverse complement.
TGGCACTCGCGCACGATGCATCGCAACGCATCAGGATTCAAAGGAGAGACCGATGAGCATCACAATTGGTAACTCAGGATCTGGGCCGGTTCGTCGGATGGTCGGTGCAGCGGCGATAGTCGGTACCCTGACCATGAGCGCCCGCGCTCAATGGACCGTGGTGAACCTGCACCCCGCCGGAGAAACTGGATCATCGTATGCCTACGGCGTGCAGGGAGGCCAACAGGTTGGCCTTATTTCGGGCGCAACTGCCACGCGTGCCTGCATGTGGACCGGCACGGCCGCCAGTTGGGTGGATTTGAGCCCCGCCGGAGCGACCTCGTCCGAGGCCTGGGGTGTACAGGGCGGCCAGCAGGTCGGTTGGGCCCGCATCGCGGGGGGAAACTATCGAGCCAGTTTGTGGACCGGTTCGGCAGCCTCGTGGGTGGACCTCAGCCCGTCCGCATTTGAGGCGCAGGCGTTCGGACTAGGCGGTGGCCAACAGGTGGGTCGTTCCGCTGCCTCTGGTGCCAATCGCGCCAGCTTGTGGACCGCCACGGCCGCCTCATGGCAGAACTTGAATCCGGCTGGAGTCACGGTGGCAGAACTGCGAGGGGCGGACGGCGTCCAGCAAGTGGGCGATGCGGTCGTTGGTGGTACCGGCCATGCCGGCTTGTGGAGCGGCACGCCAGGGTCGTGGGTGGACTTGAACCCAGCCGGAGCGAGTCAATCATGGGCTCGCGGCGTATCGGGCGGCCAGCAGGTGGGCCGGGCCAATGTTGGCGGCGTCTACCGGGCCAGTATGTGGAATGGCACTGCAGCCTCGTGGGTAGATCTAAACCCAGCCGGATCTACATGGTCAGAGGCCTGGGGAGTGTATGGTGGCCAACAGGTGGGCTTCTCCGAAGTGGGTGGTGGTTGGCGCGCTAGCCTGTGGAGCGGCACTGCGGCGTCATGGGTCAACCTGCATGCATTGCTTCCTCCCCAGTTCGCTTTCCACTCCTACGCTTACGGAATCTGGAAAGATTCGGGGATTATCTACGTCGTGGGGCACGGATGGAACTCGACGACCAGCCGCAACGAGGCGCTGATGTGGGTATGGACCCCGCCGACGGGCGCATGCTGCGCCCCTGACGGTGCCTGTACAGTCACCACGCAGGCTAACTGCGCGGGGAACTGGACCAGTGGCGGAACTTGCACTCCCAATCTCTGCCCGCAGCCCGGTTCTTGCTGCGCCGCCAATGGCAACTGTACGGTCACCCTCGAAGCGAACTGCACGGGGATTTGGACCATCGGCGGGACCTGCAGCCCCAACCCCTGCCCGCAACCAACCGGCGCGTGCTGCGCAGCAGACGGCGGGTGTTCAGTCACGACCGCTGCTGCATGCGTTGGCACCTATCAGGGCGACGGTACCAACTGCTCGCCAAACCCCTGCTCTCCCGTCGGGGCGTGCTGCCCTCCATCCAACCAGTGCCAAATATTGACACAATCATCCTGTGAATCAGGCGGAGGTCTTTATCTCGGAGATGGCACGATTTGCGGCGAATGCGGTGCGAATACCGCAGTCCCACCCAGCGTGCCTATTCAGGTAAACCCCGGCGGCGGAAACGGCGATCCGACCGAGGACAGCCTGATCACCATTATGAACAACACCGGCGGCGCTGGCACGATTAGTGTCGGCGAAACAGCCTCCAATCCACATCCGCAGGCGGGTGGCTTTGAAGCGCTCAACAAGACGCTTGTGATCGAAACATCACTTCCCAACGGCCAGTTCTTCATGACCGTGCAGGTTCCCTTCGCGCTGGTCGATCTGGCCGGTGCAGATCCACTCCAGTTGAACCTGTCGTACTTCAATGCAGCAACTAGTGACTGGGAGCTGGCCGTGGACGGCAATACTGTCGACAGCCCCGGCCATGCAACACGACGGGGCGATCGATCTGTACAACAGGACGGCGCTGCTCCCGTGGTCAGTACCGATCTGGGTGACTATGGGGTCTACTGGAACCCGGGGACAGGAAAGGGGTTCGTCTGGGCGAATGTCGATCACACTACTGACTTCTCCCCCGGCCTGCCTCCGCGCGGCGACCTGGATTGCAGCGGTGCGGTCACCCCGGACGATGTCTCCGCCTTTGTCCTAGCCTTAATCGATCCGGGCGCATATTCGGTTCAGTATCCGGTGTGCAGTACCGAACGAGCGGACATGCAGCCAGACGGTAATGTAGATGGCAAGGACGTGCAGAAGTTCGTAGATCAGTTGATGCCGTAAGCAAGAGACTGAGCAGATACGAACGGCTCAATACGCAGATCGCAAATAGGTAGACAGGATAGCGACGACCTGCCCCTTCACCTACAACCTATTGCAAAACTCGGGTGATGTGAACGGCGACACGATGGTCAACCTGAATGACGTTTTGGGATTTGTGGACGTCCTGCTTGGCATCGATACGGACCCGACTCATCGCGAGGCCTCCGATGCCAACTGCGATGGAACAATAGATGGGCAGGATGTCAGTCAAATGGTGAGGTGGATCATTGGCAGCTGAAAGCAGTGCGTGCAGTCGGCTGCCGGGCCGTCGGCCACAGTTGCAACTACGCAGGCCCTAACCGCGACAGCTTGCTCAACGCGACGGACGCGACGAATTGTACATGGGGAAAGGTCACGTCCGGTACACACGATTCAGCAAGAATGCGTTGGGCCTGTTGAGTGAGAAGCGCGATGCGGCCGACGAGTGCTGGACCAAACAAGTGCATGCACTAACGCACAGAAAGGGAAAGAAGAAATGACTGACAACCGCCTCATCATTGTCCCCTTTCCACTCAAGCGCATCTCGCTTGATTTCGCCCAAGAGAATAACATCCGTCACAGGAATATCTCGCCGTTTCAGAATTGGCCGGCGCGGCGGTCCTTCAGTTTGGCTAAAGTGAATCCGACGACCTCCGAGAAGCCAACCCTACGGCCGTTGTCTTGACGGCGTCATGCGACCCTATCCGGCCGCCTAGCCTCGCGTACCGGATGGGAAATAAATGTTGACTTGCGACACTACGATAGCTAAAAAAAAGCCCCGGGGCGCACCGCTCCTGGGGCTAACGGGTTTAACCCAGTACCACCACTCATATTTCGATGCTTCGAATACGGGCAGCCGGAAATCGAATGGCGATTCATTTTCATGGAGCACACGCCTGCGAACCTGATGTCCCGAGGTCGTCTTGCTTCCACCGGCCAGGCATAAGTGTTGGCTCCGTAAACAGTGCATATGGATCGGTCATTCCCAACTCCTCCATCTTTCGTGCAGCTTTTAGGGCTGCCTTGACTATGTCTCGGCGAACACCGAGTCGATCCATGATTTCCGAGAGTTTCAGACCGTCGCGCTGAAGCCGAAGGGTCTCTGCGGCATGCTGCATGTACACCGGCTGTTCGAACAAATCGACGATCAGCGGCACAGTCATCATTGAACCCAGTTCACCGGCTCGCTCCGGCGTCAGCTGCCCCGATAGGAGCGACCGCCACTGGTCAGGAAGCAGACTCAGCAATTTCAGCGAGAAGTGCGCCCGTAACACGATGCGATTCGAGTCAAATGCCCGATAGGGTCGCGCATCGATGCGATCCACCAACTGCCGTAGCAAGGCCCCGGCGTCGCGACCCATACCTGAAAGAAACATCGATTCGATTTCACGTGCTCGCTCCTCAATGTCCTGCAAACGGGGAAGAGGGGTGTCGGGGGATTTCTGATCGCGAATGCGATTCATGTCCAGGCGAACACGATTGAGGCCCTCCTCAGAGTCTTTCAGCCACGCGACCACGGTGCTCAGATCGCTCCCCTCATCCACAATCTTGCGGTATTTATCGATTTTACGGCGGAGTGCGGCCTCTTCCTGCTCAAGGCGGCGAATCTCCTTCTCCGCACTTCCATCACCCTCACGCACGAGCTCTTGGATGCGCGAAAGAATCGGCTCAAACCCGCTGATGGAATTGAGCAGCGCGGTGACCACTGCTTTGCTGATTTTTGCATGAACGATGTCGATTCGCGGTGAACATCGGTTCGAGCAGCGCTGGCCATCTTTTTTCGCTCTGGTCCATCGCGCTTTGCTGGCGGCACAGCGATATGCCCCATCTTTGTGCATCCGCGAGCCACAGACGCCGCAATGCAGGAGCGTCGAAAGCGGTCCCCACCGGTCTCGCGGAATCCCGGTCGTTGGATGATCTTCACCCCGTGTGTAACGAGAGTGACGACGGCGCGATTGGATCGCGTCGTTGGCCTTTTGCCAAAGCCATTCCGGAACATGGGCCAAGTGCGGCATCTTGCGTTCCAAGACTTGACTGTCCTCGGCTCGAACCTGTTTTGACTCACCAGAGACTTCGAGCGACTTGGTAATCGTTCGTCGATGGCATTCAATTCCCTTCAGCAAGGGCTGCTGAAGGAATCGCCACATAAGAATAGGCGTCCACGAATTACTTTCGGCTTTGCGAGGCAAAGGAAACCCGCAACTGTCAAAAAACTGACAAATCTGCCAGAGGCTTTCGCCACGAGCGGCTCGTTCAAATGCTTCGATGATGACCGGTGTCCAAGATCCGTTTTTCTCGTCGCGATAGGGGCCGCGCAGTTTCGGGTTCTCCGCCGTCGGGTTGCGGGCAATCCGACGATATCCGGGGATCAGCGGGTTCACCGCGAGGCCGGCTGCCCAACGGCCGTCCACCGACCGCCGGATTCGCTGCGAGGCATCGGTTAGGTACAGTTCGGAATGAATGGCCTGGATCTGGCTGAGGATGCGCCATTTTGAATCATCCGTGTCGATGCTATCGTTGATGGTCATGACCCGCACGCCTGCATCGATGGCCAAGCCGAGCAACTCTGTAGTGAACGATGTCTTCCGATACAATCGCGAAAGGTCTTCCGCCACGATCAGGTCAACGTCTTTCGCTGCGATTAGCAATTTGACGTGATCGATCCCCGGACGGCTTTTCTTCCGGCCGGAGATCCCAGGGTCATCAAGCAGAATCTCCTCGTAATCGTGAATTTCGATACTCTTTAGAAAGTCACGGCACTTAATAATCTGGTCGTCGATGCTCCGCGGGTTTTGTTCGTCGGTCGAATACCGTGCATAAATCATTATGCGCAGGCGCCGACGCCCATTGCCGAGAAACGGGCTTGCAATTGCAGCCGATCCTATCAACGCTCCGCGTGAAAGAGCGTTTTGCCGATACCCGTCGGCCGTGAATTCGCGGGCAATGCGGCCGGGCATCAGATACGCCGTTGTGCCTGCGATGCTCACCGACAATACGATGAAAAGGAGGTACAACAGGGTCGCGGCTCGGCACCGCCAGCCAGACTTAGCGGAAGTGTATGGTGACTCTGATATGGGCTTTGGTGCAGCGCGAAACCGTTGGCACAGTGTGCCAGGAATCATGAGTATTCGTGAGAATCCGTGACAACGGATGAATACTGTTGAATAATCGCAACTTGTTGTTTGAAATGGGGTTGCGATCTTAAGTGGCTGTCGCTCATGGGGTTCAGAGAAAGGCGAATTCGAATCCCTCCCTCTCCGGTGGCGGCTTACGCCTATTGAACTGGTGAAGGACTGCGTCTTTCACTCGTGGCCATTCCTCACGTCCGGGGTGTTTGAAAAAAAGTTCCCCCCCACAAAAAAGCGCAAAAAACCGTTTTACCGCGTGCAAAAACGCACAAAGGGTTAGCGCCGAGGCACAAAGGCACTGAGGCACACAGGCACAGAGGGGAGGAAGGGTCGCTGCGCGACGTGGGGGAGCGGGTGGTGAGGGAATAGGGGTGACGAGGCACAAAGGCAGTGAGGCACAAAGGGGAGGAATGATTCGCTGCGCGACGCGGGGGTTCTAATTGCGGCAAATTGGCGTGGGAAATGAAAAAGCGCTGGCGTCTGCTGGCGTTTCCCGACGTGCTTAGATGAGAAGGGGCCGAGGGTTTGAGGGTCCGAGGGGCCAAGTGACGGAGGTTGGCTGCTGCGCGGCCGATGGCTGTATGGGTGGATCATGGCAGGCCTCCCTTGGGGCGGTTCCTAACTATTACCTAACAAATATAGCGCGCGGGTCTGCGGGGGCAAGGGGGAGTTGCGATTATTTTTCGGGGCTTGTAAGTCGCGGCCCGGGCGTGGGTTGGGCGAGAGTATCCAGGTTTTTCTTCGGGGGCCGGTGTGGATTGGTCGCGCGACGCGGGCCGACGTGGAGGGGGCGAGGTATCATCCGGTTGCGAACGAGACTTGGTTCGCTTGAGTTGGCGGGTTGAGGACAATCCGCCGTACAAGACTGTGCAAGTCCGGAGGTATCATCATGAAAAGCGCCGTCATTCTTGCAATTCTGATCGCTCTCGTCGGCTCGGGCGTCTGGTGCGGTGTCATGAAGAAGTCCATGGCCGATGAGGGCATCTGGCTGCTCACGGCGATGGGAAACGCCCACGAAAAGAAAGTCCAGGTGGTCGTCGCCGCGGAAACCGGAGCCGTGTTTCGAAACCCGCCGCGCGAGGACAAAGACGGCAACACGCTGTGGGAAGAGTGGCTCACCGAACACTATGAGATGCGGGACGATTCCGGAAATCTAATTCCTGGTTCACGCATTGCCCACACAAGCCTGGTCGACGAGCAGAAGGTCAAGGGCCTTCCGGAGTTCTTCGTGCTCTTCACCGTTGAACAGGGCAAAGCCCATACGCTGGACTACCTGCTTACTTCGAAGAAAGGCAACAAGATTCGGTATCGACACAGCTTCATTGCACCTGACAGCACCTTGCCGCCGGAGCGCGTTACCTTCAAACCGGTTGCGAATTAGGGAGATGGTTTGATGAAGCGTCGAGGCAACACTAAGCGGGCAGGGCCGACCGCTTTTCAGAAATGTGTTGAGTTCGTTGAAAGCGGTGGGTTCGGGAAGACCCCACCCTGCTTGCGTCGAGCGTGGGGTTATTCTTCCGCGACGACTACCGGCCCGCGACCCATTGCGAGGAATCCGAGCTTGCGCGTGGGCATGTCGAGTATGAGCAGTTGGTCACGCACCTGTACGATTACCTGGTCACCCGGGAGAATCACGGCGTTGCGAAATGCCCAATCGAATGGCGATGCGAAGATGCTCTCCAGTGCAAGGCGATATCGTTCGACTCCGCTCTCATTTATCTGAAGCCCCTCGGCTGCCCAGAATCCTGTCTTGCACGTGAATTGTCTGGCGTGGTCGTCGCGCAAGTCGGGCGGGGCGTCCAAGCCCCAGTGCCCGAAGTTTGACCATGTATCCGGCTCCTCCGAACACCGTTCGTTCGGCATGGGTGCAGCACGAGCCGCAACATCCGTAAGGATCTCGGCGGGTTTTTGTCCTTTTTCTCCAGGAACGGCAAGCAGTTTCAGTCTGCCCGGTGAAGCGCCTTGACTGACAAACAGTCTGGCGACCGGATTCATAAGTGCCGGCCGGGCCACCGTTTCCCGGTCTTTCCCCGACATGCGCATCCGCACAACGGTCCCATCCGTCGGTTCGATGAAATAGACGCGAAGCGAGGGGGCCTTTACGAAAGCGAGATCGTCTTGAAGGTGCGGCACGGTAATCAGTGAGGTTGTGGTGCAAAGTGCGTAGACCGGCACCAGACACAAATAGGAGACGGTCTGAGTTGCCAGGGATGCAACAGCTGCGTTTTTCCATCGCGAGCCTTTGCTGCCCCTTGCAGCGAACATCACCATCGGCCACTCGACCACGATCGTGGCGAAATAGGTCAGCACAGCCAGCGTTAGTTGCTCGCCTCGTATTCGAAAAATGGGCGGCGTGTCTGAGATGGCTGCGAAGTACTCCTGTCGGGCGAATTCGATGAGAGACATGCCGGCCACAAAAGAAACGTAGTTGGCAATGATCATACATACGATCGAGTGGCGAGGTCGAAATCCAAAGCACTTGGCCAGGAAACACCCCTCGAACGAGCCGATGATGAGGTTTCCAATCAGCAGGTGACCGGCAGTCATCCACATAAGCGGCGTGCCGGCGTTCGCAAGCAGCGACATGGGAAAGGCCCTCGGAATGTTATTTGAGTATACCCCGCTTGTCGCGCCTCGATGGCAAATTCATCAGCCATTTTTTTCTTACGGAAGAGCTAGTTTACGACTCCTCTCGCCGTCTTCCGTAGGCGCGGGCGGAGCTGCTTAATCAAGGTGTCGAGTCGTTTGTGCAGGCCGGGGTGGTGGCCGTTGAAGCGCATGGTCGCGAAATCGGAGGCAACGTGGAGACAACGAGGTATCATTCAGTTGCGAACGAGTCATGGTTCGTCTGAATTGATTGGTTGAGGACAACCTGGGCTACAAGACTGTGTGAATGAGCTATTAGCCGACGATTGATTATGAATACTGGTTGTAGTATTGATCAGAATAGTGGCCGTCGAAAACGGAACAGCGCTATTTGGATGACGATGTGGATCGTTGTCTTGGGAACATGCTTGGCTATTAAGCCGGTACTTGCGCACACGCGTGAACCAACGCAACACGATTTGTCTTGCTTCAAGTGCATCCTGAATAGCATTCGGCTTTGTCTATTGAATGTGAGCTTAGGCTTTGCTTGCCGTCAACTGGTTAAGTGGCGGCCACCGGAGGCAAAACAATGGACAGTCATCGTTCAAATCGTTTTCTGGTCGTGCATGATTGCTGCACTCGCGATACCAGTAGCATACGCGTACGTGTTCTTCATTCGAAGATAATCGAGTCGAAAATGGCAGAAGATGCGGAAGGCAAGTCCGTTTGAATAATATATGAGCGGTGAGTTCAGTCAAAACTAATGGTGTTGGGATGTCACTGATTCCGTCGCCCCTTCGGGGCTTAGCTCTTTTTCTCATCGATACCACTGGCTTGTTGCGCCAGTGGCTACGGTCCGGTGCCCCTTTTGGGGCAACAAAAAGTGAACTGCGGGATGGGGTGGTGGTTTTTTATGAATGTGTCGTGGTTCGTCGAAGGCGGTGGGTTCAGGAAGAACCCACCCTACGAATAGTACTTACGCCAGCACGTTTCGCGCAGTCTTCCGCAGGCGCGGGCGGTGTTGTTTTAGCAGGGTGTCGAGGCGGGTGTGCAATCCCGGGTGGTGGCCGTCGAAACGCATTGTTGCCGGGCTTTCGGCGAGGGCGACGAACCACGTGACGAGGTTCAGGAAGTCGCGGGGTACGCGTGTGCATCGTGGCGGAGCACGCGTCGGTCAAGTTTG
>CAZSBF010000032.1:0-42254 GCA_964605185.1 uncultured Planctomycetaceae bacterium | reverse complement strand
GCAAGGAGAGTAAATAGAAAAATGCCGAGACGACGTTCTTGCGTTCGGTAATCCACGCGACTGATTCGACGTTGACTGGGTGCAGCGCGAAGACCAGCGCGGCCCACAGGGCGGCGGGGAGGCGGAGCCACAGAAGCAGCCGCCAAACGAGTATCGCGTTGCATGCGTGCAGGAGCACGTTGGCGATGTGGTAGCCGAGCGGATTTAGCCCCCAGAGCCTGTGTTCGACCCAGAATGTGGTGAAGACTAGCGGGTAGTACTGCGGGCTGGCGGCGGGTTCGAGCCAGATTCGCGACAAGCCGCCGGGGCTTTGGACGAGCGTATTCTTGGTGAGGTAATCGTCATCGTCCCAGATGTATCCGGCGTGCCGCATGGGCGAATAGGCGGCGATCGTGGCGAGGAGGATCACGGCGACGGCGAGAAGCGGGGATATGGACTTCGTGTGCGCGGCGGGGATCGTCGAATCGGGCGTCGGAGTCACGCGCGGCATTATACGGAGGCGGCGCGTGATTACTCGCGCTCGGCGCGGCCGATGTTGCGCCGGTCGGGCGCGCCGATGGCGTGGCGGCCGTCGATTTCAATGGCTTGGACGTCGCCGATTCCGTCGGACCGTTTGATTTTATACCCGAGGGATTCCAGGTCTTTCAGCGTCGAGGCGTCGAACTTGTTGGCGCCGGATTGATCCACGCGAATCAAGTCGCCGTCATCCGATGGCGGCCATTGATGGTGAAAGCGCGGGGCATTGACGGCATCGGACAGTGTCATGCCGTAGTCGATCTTGTCGGTGATGACTTGGAAGACGCTGGTAAAGATCGTCGGCCCGCCGGGCGTGCCGAGGATGAGCCAGAGTCGGCCGTCGGGCTTGAAGACGAAGGTCGGTGACATGGAGGAGAGCATTCGTTTGCCGGGGGCGATGCTGTTGGCCTCGCCGCCGGTGACGCCGTACATGTTGCGGGCGCCGGGCTTGGCGGAGAAGTCGTCCATTTCGTTGTTGAGCAGGAAGCCCGCGCCGGTGACGACGATGCCGGAGCCGTAGGCATCGTTGAGCGTGGTCGTGTTCGACACCGCCATGCCGTGTTTATCAACGATGGAAAAGTGCGTGGTGTGGTTGGTCTCGTGGCGGGGTTGCTGGTTCGGCGGCGGCGCGGCGGCGAACGCGCCCGCTTGGATCGTCGATGGGTCGGTGCGGGCGGTTTGGTTCACCTCGGCGGCCCGGCGCTTGCAATAAGCCGGGTCGGTAAGTTCCTTGACGGGCACTGTGATGAAATCGGGATCGCCGCCATACACGCTGCGATCGGCGAAGACGCGTTTCTCGATTTCGGCGACGAGGTGGAGGTGAGCGGTCGTTCCCCATAGAGGCTTCTTGAACTGCTCGAACATGGTGAGCATCTGGGCGAGGGCGATGCCGCCGGAGGAGGGGGGCGGCATGGTGATGATGTGGAGTCCGCGGTAGTTGAATTCGAGCGGGGCGCGCCACTTCACGGTGTACGATTTTAGATCATCGAGAGTAATGAGTCCGCCGCTGCGCCGCATTTCGCCGACGATGAGGTCGGCCGTGCGGCCTTCATAGAAGCCGGCGGGGCCTTGATCGGCGATTCGGCGAAGTGTGTCGGCGAGTTCGGGTTGGCGAAGACGCTCGCCTGCATTGCCGTGGAAGTACGCTCCGAAGTTGCACACGTCTCGAAAGCGAGGTTCGCGCTTGGCGATGTCGGCGACTTGTTCGGCGAAGGAATTAGCGGTCCATGCGCCTAGCTCGAATCCGTTGTCGGCAAGCGCGATGGCGGGTTGAAGCAGATCGCGCCATGGTAGGTGGCCGAATTGTTGATGGGCTTCCCACGCCCCTCGCACTGTTCCGGTGACACCGGCGGCACGATGCGATTGAAGGCTGGCCTTGGAGTCAACGTTGCCGGTCGAGTCGAGATACATGTCACGCGATGCCGCGGCCGGAGCGGTCTCTCGGCTGTCTAAGATCTTGTCACCATTCGTGGTGTGTAACAACATGAACCCTCCGCCGCCGATGTTGCCGGCGGTTGGATAGGTCACAGCCAGTGCGAACTGCACGGCAACCGCGGCATCGACCGCGTTGCCGCCACGACGAAGAACGTCGGCGCCGACCTTCGCCGCGTGCGGCTCCGGCGCGACGACCATCCCAGCGTCGAGAGGTTCGTGAATATTTGTGGAGCAGGCGGGGAGTGCGAGAAGTAGGAGCGAAAGGATTGCAATGCCGCACCGCCTAAGAGTCGGTGCCACAAAGCCCCGTCCGGCACGGATTACGGTCTTCACGGATGCTCGCAGTCTATGGTTTTGTGCGCTTGATGCGCGGCTCGACCCACTTGATTCCGTCGACAAGCGCCGACACGACCGGCGGCGCGCCGCCGCTGTGGCCCGCGGCTTCGACCCAGATGAGGCGCGACTGCGGCAGTGCCTTGTGCAGTCGATAGGCCGTGCTCGGCGGGCAGATCACATCGTAGCGGCCATGAACGATGACGGTGGGAATGCCGGAGAGGCGACCGGAATCGCGAAGCAGTTGTCCCTCTTCGAGAAAGCAGTTGTTGGCCATGTAATAGTTTTCGATCAGCGAGAAGGAGAACGGGTCCCAGCCTTTGAGAATGTTGTCCACCTCGGCGTCGGAGATGTTTATGCCGGCGCACTTGGTTTCATAGGCGGCCCAGGCGCGGGCGGCCTCTTTGCGCTTGGCTTCGTCTTTGCCTCGCAACACGTCGAGGAGTTGCTTTGGATAGTCCTTGGACGACGGGTTGGGGATGACGGCCTTCAGCTTTTCATACACCTCGGGGAAATAGACGCCGGTGCCGCCGTGGTAGAAGTGGTCGGTCTCGTCCTTCATGGCGGTGAAGATTCCGCGCAGGACCATTGAGTGAACGTTTTCGGGATATTTCTCCGCATAGGCGAGCGCGAGCGTTGAACCCCACGAGCCGCCGAAGAGTTGGACACGGCCGAGCTTGAGGTCGAGGCGGAGTTTTTCAATGTCTTCGACGAGGGCCTGGGTGTTGTTGTCGCGGAGTTCGGCGTATGGCCTGCTCTTGCCCGCGCCGCGCTGGTCGTAGAGGACGATGAGATACTTCTTGGGGTCGTGGTAGCGCCGGAGATTGGGATAGCTGCCGCCGCCGGGCCCGCCGTGGAGCACGATGACGGGGATGCCGTCGGGATTGCCGCAGAGTTCGAAGTAGAGTTCGTGGGTGTCGGTGACTTTGAGATAGCCCGTTCGATAGGGTTCGATCGACGGGTAATAGTCATCCTGCGGTGCGGGAGTCGGTGGTTGGGCTTGCGAGGCTGTCGCGAGAATGGCGAACAAGACCGTGAGCGTTGGCGTGGCGCATCGAATCACGAAGAATCCTCCCACGATTATTTCTTTCCGTCGGGCGTCGGTGCCGCGGCGGCTTTGGCGGCCTTTTCCTGTTCGGACATCGGCTTGAGGGTGAGCGTTCCTTTGAAAGTGCCGCGAAACATGGCCGCGCCGTTCCAGGTGACGGTGATATCGGTGCCCGGCTTCAACGGTTCGCTTTCGGACATCAAGCCCCAGCTTTCGATGCCTTCGGTTTCGACCGCGACGGTGCCTTTGTCATCGATCGACGCGCGAATGTGCGCCACGCCCTTGAGCTTGTCCTCCGTCTTGGCCACAAGCCACCACACCCGGGCCATTCCGGCGGGCAGGCGATAATCAATCACGCGCGGAGCCTTGCGCTTTTGGGCGCGCAGCCACTTCCACAATTCCGGGTCGGCGTAGGCCCGGTCCCAGCATTCGTGGCCGACGTCGGGGTATTCGGTGTACTTGGGATAGACGCCGCCGAGGCGTTTAAGTTCCTTGATCGCTTCCCGCGAACCGGCGACGGGGACGTTGCGATCCAGCGTCCCGTGAAATGCCCAAATCGGTATCTGGGAAACGTTTCCAAGGTATTCCTTCGGAGCGGCGCCGCATACCGGGACCATTGCAGCGAACACGTCAGGTTGGGCCATGGCAAGCTCCCACGTGCCGAAGCCGCCCATGGAGAGGCCGGTCAAGTAGATGCGGTCGTTGTCGATCTGATATTCCTGCCGGGTGATGGCGAGCATCTTCCAGACGGCGTGGGCCTCCTGTCCGCGAAACCAGGTGGAATGTGCCTGCGGCATGAGCACGATAAAAGGGAACTTCGTCGGTCGGGTGCTGATGTATTGCGGCAGGCCGACGGTGGTGTGGCGAATGCCGTCTTCGCCGCACTCGCCGCTGCCGTGGAGAAAGACAATGAGCGGCCACTTGTGGTCCTTGGCCATCTCGACCTGCGGCGGGACGAAGACAACGTACTTGTACTCGGTGCCGTTCTCCATTCGGATCGAGCGGCTGATGAAACCGGGTGGGAGCTTTCGTTGCGAGGGTTTCGACGCAGGGGCCTCTTGCGCGGAAACAGCGGGCGTGAAGGCGGGCGCGGCAATGGAGAGGATAAGAAAGAGCGGGATTCGCCTCATGCTGCCCACCGTGGATTGTGCGGGGTGGCTCTGATCCTTGCATTCCGAGCTGGGCCGCCGAACAGCGATGGCACCGTGTGGTTTCCCATGGCTCGGAGCCGGTCAATGACCATCATGACGGGGAGTCTATGCGGGTCGCGGGCGGCGTCCAAGCGGTAGCATGGGAATAAATGGCGTCCGGAGCCAATCGCCAACGAACCGCCATGCCAACTGTCCATGAAGATAGAGGAGTCTAATGGTAGGATTATCGCCTGCGGATGCAGCCCGAGTTGGGTATAATCAAGCGGGGTGAGCCGTAGCGGCTTGTGGCCCTAATCCGCCCGATGGTCGGTCCCGAGCCGACGCTTGCCAGGTTGAACGCCCAGGAGTTTACACATGACTCGCACGCGAAATCCTCTGATCTCGATCTGCGTCGCCATCGGCTTTTTTGCGGCCGGTGCGATGGCGCTGGCCGGTCCGAAGCCCACGGGTGGCGGCGGTCGTCCAGCCGGTGCAGGTCCGAAGCAACCGGGCGAGTCGAAAGGTTCGGGCATCAAGGAATCGCAGAAGCCGCAGGGCTTCATCACCAAGTTCACGCCGGCCAAGCCGACGGATCCCGAGGATGTCGCTGGAACGTTGGCGATCAAGCCGATCGGAAAGGATTCCAAGACCGTCACGATGGTGGTGCCGCGCGAAGGTGTTGACTACAAAATCGGCGATACGGTGCTCGATCAGGAAGCGGCCTTTGAGCTGATTGCAACTGGAATGTATTGCAGCGCAGGATGGGGTTTTCCCGACACGGGGGATGACAAGAAGAAATCCAAGGAGAAGCGGCTGACGTCGCTTACCTTCGAAGTCGTTGAAGTGGAAGGCACGTTGGAAGAGGTCGGGACCGACTTCATCACGCTCAAAGTAAAGCCGGTTCGCGGTGAATGGCCCGATTCGGATGCGGACGCCAAAGTTCCGCCCGGTTCTCCAGTGAAACCGCTAAAACCGAAGTCCGTCAAGATGCGGGTTTCGGATCGGGTGAGCAAGTTCCTCAATCAGGACGGCAAGCCGGGCGATTCCGGCGACTATCAGAATGGGCAGAAGATCGAAGCCCTCTTCGTTTATAGCAAATTGAAGGGTTCCGGTGTTTTGACGACCCTGCGGCATCCGTTCATTAAGGAAAATGAAAAGGACGGCGGCCGTGCCCAGGTGCCGGAGGAAACAAAGAAGGGACCGCGTCCGCCGGCGCCAAAACCTGGCGGCGGTCGAACCCGGGGCGGCGGATGATCGATTTCAGTATTGAGACGACGTTTTGTTGCAGCGGGTGGCCTGAAAAAGGTCGCCCGCTTTTTTTTGTGCCTTCCGGATGAGCCACTGGCTACGAATGGTGCCGACCGGGACCGCCTCTTTCCGGCTTGAAATCGACTCCGTTTGCGACAAATATGCTGCCGTTATCCTGTACGGCCCGCGCGTGGACGGAATGGGTCCGGCCAGGCGCGTGAGGATACCGCGCACACGGAGGTCGACTTAGGTTTTGCCGACTCGCACGATTGCACGCCTGACAGGCCTCCTCGCCGTAAGTTGCTTCGCCGCGACGGTTCAGCCGGTGTCTGCGCAAATGTCTCTTCAGGGCGGCCCGAGCAACGCCTTCCTCGAACGGCAACGCGCCCTTGAGCGCGAGAACGATCGCAAACTGCAGCGCGATCTTCCGTTCGATCAGCGATTCCAACTCGACTTCGGCGGCTGGTACAACATGTATTTCTTTCTGTTTGACGACGGCGTCGACAGCAGCCGCACCCTTCGGCAGTATGAGTTTCGGCTGTGGACATCGTTCTCCGCGGATCAGGGCGTGCATACCGGCTATGCCCGAATGCGGGCGACGTTTGACGATTGGAACCACGGCGACAGCTTTACGCCCAACGAAGATGATCTCGACGGGCCGAACCTGGAGCGGGGCTGGTACCAGTTTGATATTGCACAAGCCATGCGCGTGCATGGGTCGGCCAATCCGTGGTATGAACTCAGCATCAAGGCGGGGCGCGATCTGGTGAACGCGGGCACGGGCTATGCGATCAACCTTCCGCTGGATCACGTGCAGATTCAGGGGCAGGCGCTCAATTTTCAGACGACCATGCTGCTCGGCAAGGTGCCGGCGAGCACGCCAAATATTGATCAAAGCCGCAGCGTCGCGGATCACAGCGATCGGCGTTTCTGGATTTTGGAGGAACGATACAAGGGCTTGGCCAGCCATGAACCCTTTGCCTACGTCGCGTGGCAGGAGGACGACACAACGGAAGATCCGCTCGATCTGCTGCAAAACTATAAGTACGACTCGACGTACATCGGATTTGGTTCGACGGGCGAGCTGATTCAGAATCTGCGGTACAGCAGCGAATGGGTGATCGAGCGCGGCGAGAGCTACGGAAACAACCGGTATCTGTACAAGGACGAAGTAAAGGCGTGGGGCTTCGACCATCGCCTTGATTACTACTTCCGACATAAGACGAAGCCGTCGATTTCGGTGGAATACATGTTCGCCAGCGGCGATCCAAATCGACTCGGGAGCCCGACGAATGCCGAAGGCGGCAATCGGGGTGACTACGTTGATAATGGATTCAGCGGCTTCGGCTTCCGCGACACCGGTCTTTCGTTTGCTCCGCGTTTGAGCAACGTGCACGTGTGGCGAACCGGCGCATCATTCCGCCCGCTGCCCGATCAGCAGGCCACCAAGAACCTCGAACTCGGCACAGACTATTACCTGTATTACAAGAATCGATCCCGTGCGGCGGTCAGCGATACGACTGCGGATGAGCAGTCGGGCTACCTTGGCTGGGAAATGGACTACTACGCTAACTACCGAATCTTCAATGACTTATCGTGGACTGTGCGGTTTGGCACCTTTTTCCCGGGGTCGGCGTTTTCCGATCAGACCACACGCACATTCCTCCTGACGGGTGTTACATGGTCGTTCTAACCACGATTTTTGGACCCGACAGCCGGGGTGAGGCTATAATGGATCAACCACACCGATCCACTGGGCCTCGCATTCTCAGTTGTTTCTTCCTCGTATGGATGGTCGCGCTGGCCGTCGGCTGCGCTGGTCCGCGAAAGTCCGCGCCGGAATTTAATGCGGCCGAACTGCCGGATGACGCGTTTCAGATGTACCTTGCGCGCGTCGACCTCGTCACGGTGGACGAGGCGTTCCGTGCCATGCTGATCCTCGCGGACGGCGAATGCACGGCGAAGACGTTTGAAGAGCGAAGCGCTGCGCTCGAGTCGAAGGGGATTAGTCGCAAGCAATGGAACCTCAAGCCCGACAACGTAATCGACTGCGGATCGGTGGCGTACATGGTCTGTCGCATCTGTCAGATCAAGGGCGGAATCGATATGCATCTGATCGGCTCGTGGGGGCTGGGCGATCGTCGCTATGCGATGCGCGAGTTGGTCTATCGGGAGATGCTCGAAGACGCAGTGGATTATCAATACATGACGGGCGCTCGACTGACGGGCCTGTTGGCGAAGGCCGACCAGGAAATGGCCCGCAAGAACCTGTATCCGAATCAGGGCATCGACCTGTCCGACGAGACCGACCGGGACGAGAAGGGCGATCTGATCGTTCCCAAGACCGGCGATCAGAAATCTCCGTAGTCGGGCCGAATTCGCGAATCGGGCCCATATTGAGCGTAACTCCAGGTGCCATAATGCCTTGGAGCACGCCAAATGGCGTCTTGGCCCCGAAATATCGAATAACGATTTGCCCGAACGCGTGTCTAAATCGTATGGTAGAACCGTGGGGCGGGCTGCGCGCCCGGACCACTGGAGCCGCCGAACAATAAACAGAGTCGGTGTGGCGTTTTGAAGAGCGAGGAACTTGGTATGAACACGAACCGAATCCTGAGTGCGTTGACCCTGGTGCTTGGCTGCTCGGCGACCGCGATGGCCGATGAGCCGTCGTCGAAGCCGGCGACCGAGGCGCTTCGGTATGTCGTCGTGCAGGTCGAGGGCGGTGTCAAGGTTGGTCCGGAGACGGATGAATCTCTAAACACCTCGGGTGCCGGCTGGTATAAGCCGGTCGTGGGTGACAAGCTTGGCGGTGGCATTCAGATTCGTGTGCCGCTTCGATCGAAGATCAAGCTCGTGGCCATGCCGGCCGATCCGCCAACGGTGCTGCTGATTGAGAGCGCCTCGACGATCAGCATCTCGGAACTGGCATACAAGGATGGCGCGGCGAAGAGTCGAATCAAGCTGGGGTATGGTGCGATCCGCGCCGGCGTCTCCGAAGGCGGAACGCGCAGCGACATGGAAATCGAAGCTCCGAGTGCGACGCTTTCAAAACGCGGCACGGACATCTTCCGCTTTGAATATCACGACGGTCGATTCATGATGTCGCTGACCGAGCAGGGCCGCGGCATGTTGCAGGCCATTCAGAATCAGTCCGGCTATCAGAACGGGCAGCTCTCGCGCTTTGTCACGGCCGGGCAGTTTGTGACGCAGCAGCTCATGCGTGCGATCGACAATGTGCAGTTCGACCGGCAGATCAACGTCAACGATCAGTTCGGCCTCAGCGGCAACGACAAGCTCTTTACGCTGATCAACGATCACGGCCTCGGCTTCCTGCTGCCGGCCGGGTTGAAGCCGATCAACATCATCGACGGCAACCGCAACGGGGATCAGCCACTTGGCGACCCGCAGAACATCAACAATCAGAACAATCAGAACAATCCGCTATCGCAACTGGTTCGCCAGACGCCCATCGTGCCGGGCGGGGATTTCGGCATCGGCCAGGGTCGACTGCCGATCATCCGCGATACGCTGCAAAAGCGGCTCAACAGCGGTTCCGAGATGGGCAGGCTGTTCTTCAAAAAGAACCACGGCTCGCGCTAGCGCGAGCCTGTTTCTTGAGAATGATCCCGTTCTCCGCGACACTATGCGCGAAGCATGACGCGCACCGTTTCTCATCATAATTATTCACTTGCGTGCACCAGGCGGATCGTGGCCGCATGAGCACGAGTCCGCACCTTTCCACCGCGTCAGCCGAGGTTTCGTCACATCGTTACGGATGGTGGGGCGGACTGCTCACGCTTGCACTGATTACCCTTGCTTTTCACGGGCTGGCGCTGTTCGACGGCAAGATTCTCGATGACTTCTGGCATCAGAAAGGACTTCGGGAGCACGGCTGGTCTTTCACGGAGCTAATGCGCACGCTGATCATCGCGCCGGCCGATTTTCTGCAGACCTGGTGGCAGACGAAGCCGGTCGCGTGGCACTACTTCCGGCCGTTTTTCATTCTGTGCATGAAGACGGTGTTCCTCGTGCTGGGGCGCGGGGACCCGATGGCGTTGCACGCGTTCAGTCTCGGGCTGCACCTTGTTTCGGTGGTGCTTGTCTGGCGGCTGTGCCTGCGATTGACCGGCGATGCGACGTGGAGCCTTATCGGCGGGCTGCTGTTCGCGATCTACCCCCATTCGACGGTGACCGTGTCGTGGCCGTCATCGCAAAACGTGGTACTGCAAACGACGCTGCTGCTCGCGGCGATGTTTGCGTATGTGCGTGCATCGCGCCTCGATGTCACGCCGTTTGGCGTCGCCGCCGCCGGTCCGATGGCGCGCGGGCCGCTTGCAGTGTTTTTCGTATTCTGGCTCCTTGCGATCATCACGCGAGAAAACGCCATACTCATGCCGGCCATTTTCCTGTCGCTCGATCTTGCGTTCGGCGGTGTACGACATGCGTGGTCGCGCAAGGGTTTGTACGTCGTCATGGGGGCGATCGGGATTGCGTTCATGGCGTGGCGTGAAGCCATGCACATACCGGGTCTGCCCGATGTCTATTGCCGTCGTCCGGATGGCAACTGGAGCGAGTATCTGCCGTGGCTGGCGGCGAAGTTCGTGCATTACATCTGCTCGTCGATCTGGATTGCACCGATGAGCATCGGCCCGACCGGCCGGTACAACCCGTGGAGCGAGGTGCCGGGTGATTGCTGGTTGATGGTCGGGATCGTCGCGGCAATGTCGCTCTGGTATTGGCGGGCGGCGCGAACGGCGCGCGGCTGGTGGATCTGGCCGGTGTGGATTGTGTTGTCCATCGTGCCGGTGGCGGCGGTCGTGGCGACGCCGCATTCGGGATACATGTGCGGCGTGGGCTGGGCGATCTGCGCGGCGGTGGCGTGCGCGACGGCCGCGTGGCGCGAGTCACGATTCGTGTCGAGGCTGACCGGGGCGTTCACGATTGTGCTGACGCTTGGCGCGGCGTTCCTGACACCGGTGAACCGTCTGCAATGGACGGGGATTTCCGCGGCGGAAAAATACCTCACATCCTGGGTGATGGTCTCGCCTCCGAGCCACGATGTGCGCGATGTGTTCTTCCTCAACATGCCGTTCGTGAATATCTATTGCAAGCCGAATCTCGTGGATCGACTCGGGCCGTGGTTTGAGGATGTAAATGTGCATGTCCTTACGTGGGCGCCGGCCCCACTGGCGATGGACCGGCCGACGGTGATTGAACAGGTCGATGATTACAGCTTCACGGTGGGTGTTCAGGGGCAGGCCTATTTCTCCCGGCTGGTGGGGCGTTTTGCCTTGGAGGCGTTTCGCGGCAAAGAGACATTCAAGACGGGGCAGGAGTTCGACGGAAAGCATTTCCGCGTACGCATTCTCGATGCGACTGCGGAGGGCGTGTGGAGATTGCAGTTCACCTTCCCAAGGCCGCTGGCTGACGCGCGATACTGCTTTTACGCAGCGTCGGCTCAGTGCGGCGCGGCGAGGTTTCGCTTCGCAGCGGCGGGATCTTCCATTAAGCCCATCCCCGATGTGGCCATGCCGATCAACGACCCAATCGAGCTTGAAACGGCCATCGGCGAATTTCGTGCGGGGCACCGACGAGCGGCCGCCTCGGTCTTTGCGACCGCGGCGTTTGGGGACGAGGCGTCATCGGCGTACGCCATCGAGGCGTTGCGCTACGTCGCGCGGCCCATGGCGGTAGCACTGTGTTCGCCGCTCCAATTCGTCTTTGATAAGCCTGATCTGTCGCAGGAGGACGTAGCCGCTGTCTGGCGGTGGTGGTCCACAACGGTCGACGAACAGTACTTGGCCGAGATCTGGCAGCGTCGCCGCGATTTCGATGATCTGCTTTACCTTCGCTATGAGGTCGATTGGGATCGCCAGATCGCAGGTCGCTTCCTCCACAGCGACCTATACCTGAGCGGCCCGCCCTTTGCGGGACCACGCGGGCAGTGATTGATCGACGTCGCTGGTTTCGGCGTATTATTGAATGGTCCATCGACGGACCGCCGACGAATTAACTATGCACATTCGCCATTCATGCCTGTTGATCGCCTTCGTGATTACCAGTTTCTCCACGGCGGCGTTGAGGGCCCAGACGCCGGCAAGCGCCCCTGCATCGCAGAAGGCCTTCGACATCGCTCCCGAGCTTCCGGCCATCGCGGAAGAGGACATCGCACTTCTTGTGAAGTCGGTGCGGGCCGCGCTGCGGGATGAACTCGCTGGTAAGCCGGAGCGGTCGACGGGATACCGTCCGCCGGCATTGCAGGGCATGAAGCAAATCCTCCACGCGACGCTGCGCCGGTCAGGTGCGGCCATCGCCGAGGCGGAAACGAAGGAAGTTGACTTGCTTGATGGGGCCGTCGCGGCGGGTGTGATGCTCGGTCGCGCGGTGACGAACAAGAAGATCACGCTTGCGGATCGGGGGGATTCGTGCGGGTTGGAGTTGGAATGGCTCGGCCCGATTCAGTACGTTGGCGCGAATAACGACGAACACGGCAAGTGGAGCGATGCGTTGCTGCATTGTTTCGAGCCGGGCCGCGAAGGAATCGGTGTGGAGTTGAATGGGCGTCGTGGGTGGCTTCGACCCAGCCAGGTGGTCTCGTTGAACCTGAACCCTGACCTGGCGTTGCAGGCCGCGGAGAAGTTGGGGAATGTCCAGCTTCTCGATAAATCGCGTCATGCGAAGGACATTCGGTATTTTCGCTTTCGCAGCCGGCATGTCTGGCAGGCGGATGCCGGTGCGAATCGTCGCCCCGTGGAATTGGTGCGTGGGGAACTTCTCGTTTCGCCGGATGCCGTGACGGCCACGTCGCTGGATGAGGCGATTCACCGAATGGGGCGGTACCTCAAGTACCGGCAGAACTCCGACGGCTGGTACTCTGAGGAGTATCTTCCAAGCCCAGACAAGTATGCGCCCGGCAATTCGGCCGTGCTGCAGATGCACGCGTTGCAGGGGTTGGCGACGTACGCGGCATGGAGCAGGGACTCGGCGATCGCCGATTCGGCGGCCAAAGGCATCATGCGCTGCGCGGCATTCCTGACGCCGTTGGTGGTGCCGAAGGAGATTCCGACCAGCAGTCAACCGACCAGTGCTCCCGTCGCGACCACACAGGCCGGCGAGGTTTTGGCGTTTCCCGGCCATGGCGATCACTTGCTGGTCACCGCGCGAATGATGTTGGCCATGGCGGAGTTGGAGAATCGGCAGGAGTTCGCCAGGCCGCAGCGCACATTGATGGAGGCGATTCGTGCGTCGCAGGATGAGGACGGTCGTATCGAAATGGTCTTCGAAGCCCGGTCCACCGATCAACCGGAGGATGCCCTTGCTGCCGGTGTGGCGATGCAGGCCATGGCGCGTGGGGCATCGCGCGGCGGCGACCGGGCATTGGAGTTGGCCTTTCAACGGGCCGAACGGCATTATCATCGTTGGTACGAGGAATCGGCCAAGCCTCTGGCAGCCTCGGAAGTCTGCCGTGCAATGGCGCAAGGTTATGTTATTACGAGTGATGCGCGGTCGAGCGATCTTGCCTTTCGCATTGTTGACCGACTGGTCGAGCTGCAATTGAACGATTCAGATTCACCCTGGCCTGAGATGTGGGGGGCGATCAACACCAAGCAGCCGGGATTGGTCGGCGTGGATACCGCGACGTACCTGCTTGCGCTCTCTGATGGGTTGGCGTTGGCTCGCCGGGTCGGCGATGCCGGGCGGGTCGAGCGCTATCGAAAGGCCGTCGCGGGGGCGGCACGATTCGTGATGCAGCTTGAGGTGAGCAATGCCGGGGCCTATTACGCCAGAAGCAGGGTCGATGCGGTCGGTGGTGTCCGCCAATCCCCATGGAGCAACTCGATCCGGTCGGACTTGTGCTCCGAGGCTGTTATGTCCGTGATTGCGGCGCGGCGGGCCCTTTTTCCTGGGTCGTGAGCGATGTCCAGTTGCGCAAGCTTTGCGCTGCGAGAGTGATGCGCGTGATTGTGGCGATCGGGACTGGTTGCCTTTCACGCATGCCGGTGATATCGCCGGTGGCATACCCGGCGAGCCATTCAAAAAAAACTTTGTCGCTTCTGGCAGCATGATGGCGGGCGTCTTCTGCGCTTCGGACCGCACCGGCAGCATTGCCCGCAGCTTTTGCGCTCCGGTGAAATCGCTCTTACTCCTTTTGTCTTCGGAAAATGGCTCACGGCGGGCGATCCGGGACCGCCGATAAATGTGACACGAAGATTTCGCGCGTTCGGCAGGAATGGCCGTGCGGCGTTTCATGCGTGCCGGCGACGGAGTGCCCGTCGCACGGGGAGTCACATGGGCGACGTGCCACGATTACTTTCGATCCGATCCTCGCTGGCAGGGCGATGGCAGGTCCCCGTGCTTCTGGCGGGTGGGTTGCTGTTTGCGGCGTCGCTGTCGGAGATGGTCTGGAAGCATCACCCGGTGACGTTCGCAGATCAGGTGACGTATGTGAAGCGCCTGCGCGAGGCCAAGGCCTACGAGCGCGCCAGCGCGTACTTGATGGATCAGATGAAGACGCCGAAGCGCCCGGCGTCGGAGCGAGGGGAACTCGCTCGAATGCTGGCGCAGCTTGTGTATGACGTCGAGTCGGAGTTGACCGACCACCGGCAGGAAAATGTCCGTGCCCTTATTTCAAATTACCAACTGGCCCAGCGTTATGGCGCAGCGCTCGATCCGCATGATTGGATCGCGCTGGGCGACGGCTACGACTGGGCCTGCGACGAGGCGCGTGCGGCTGACGCGTATCGAGAGGCAATTCGCCTTGCACCGGAAGCGCCCGATCGACTGCGCAGGCGATTGCTGGAGTTTCAACTTGCGTCCTCCAAACGTGGGCCGGAATTGCCCGCGGAAGGCATCGCGCTGATTGATCAAATTCTCGCCGGTGAAACGGCATCGCCGCGTGACTACGCATGGGCGCTTGAGATCGATGTGGCGCGCTTGTTGGAAGCGGGAGATTCGGCAGCGGCGTTGGCTCGTGTCGAGAAGGCCCGAACCCGACTGGCCGGCACGGAAGAATTGCTGGGCGTGACCTACCTGGAAGCACTGTGCAAGCGGAATGACCGCCAATTTGCCGAGGCCGAGGCCCTGCTTCGCTCGTTGCGGGATGAATGGTCGAAGCATGACGAACTTTGGGGCAAGGCGGGCTGGTTGCTCGGACGCGTGCAGCAGGAATCGGGGCGTCCCGAGTTGGCCGTTGCCTCGCACGAGGAAGTGCTGAAGACATTCCACCGAGGGCCGGTGCATTTTCTGTGTGAGCTTGGCCGCGCCGAGGCACTGGCAGCCGTCGACCGGCAGGCGGAAGCATTCGAAATCTTCAAAGAGATCCTCGATCCCGATCGGCCGGAGGCTGATCGAAAGGTCATCGATCTGGCAAGCGTTCGCACGATGCTGGGGACGGTCGGTGATTCGCTGGTCTCGCGGCAGTCGCTGGACCTTGGAATCAAGTATCTGGAGTTGGCGCTCAAGCACACCGCCGCGACGGAACATGCAGCGCGGCTCGTGCTGACCACGCGGCTTGCATCGGCGTTTGAGCAAACCGCGCGACTCGCCGCGACCGCCAGCCCCGAGGCGAAGTCGAATCGCAACGAATTCCTGGCTCGCTCCGCCGAAATGCATTTGCAGCTCTCGAATCTGCTGGAAAACGACGAGGACGCGTCGGTGCGTGCCTTGGAACAGGCCGTCGCTGAATTTGATGCGTCCGGTCTGCGCAGTCGAGTGATCGAAGTGCTGGATCGCTATGCCTCGACCAAGGTGAACGGTGTCTGGCGATCGACGGCGCTCTATCAACTGGGGCGGGCCTATCAGGCGGCCGCTCGATACGCGGATGCGATTTCGGCGTATGACGATTTGATCCAAACCTATCCGCGCATGCCGGATGCACTGCGTTCCATGGTGCCGCTCGCGGAATGTCTGTTGGCCGCCGGCAGCGAACAGAAGCCGGGTGCGGCGGTGCTTCGCGCGAAGGGTGTGGCCGTGTTGGAAGGAATCGTGAAGGATCAGGGCAAGGAACTGCTCTTTGCACCGTCCGCCACGGAGTATCGCGAAGCGCTGTACCGCCTCGCCGAGCATTTCTCCCGATCGACGGATACGGCGACGGATCAATTAGAGAAGGCAATCGCCTATTGGGAGGACTGGCTGGCGCTTTATCCCGACGACGCACGGCGAACCAGCGCCCAGTTCATGCTGGCCGACAACTATCGCCGCAGCGCGCAACTGGTGACGAAGTCCGCCGAGGCTGCGACCGCCGAGTCCATGCAAACGAGCTGTCGCACCGAAGCTGCAAACCGTTTCAACACGGCGCAGGAATACTACGAGCATGTGATCGAATCGCTCGCGGGGATTGACGCATCGCAGCTCAGCCCGCGCGATGATCGATACCTTCGGGCGAGTTACCTCTATCGCGCCGATTGCCTGTTCGATCTTGGTCGCTATGCCGAGGCACTGAGTGCTTACAGCGAAACGGCGTGGCGCTATGAAAACCAACCGACCGCCATTGCTGCGTCGGTGCAGGCCGCTCATTGCCAGCAGCGCCTCGGCCGGCCGACTGAAGCGGGGGCGGCGCTGGCCCGGGCACGGTGGCTTCTGGCCAAGATTCCGGCGACCGCCTTCGAGGCGGAGTTCGGCCAGCCCAGCAAGGATGAATGGCGGGCCATGGTGGAGCGAATTGAAAAAGCGGGGTTGTTTTGAAATGAGTGCCGTGACCAACACAGCAGTTGAGGTGGATGTCGCCGCGATCATCGAGTTGCTCGGTCATCAGCGGTCGCTCTATCGCCGACTTCGTCTGCTGGCGGACCGGCAACGGGCGCTGGTGGTCGCGGAAGATCATCAGCCGTTGTTGGATCTGCTCGCGGAACGACAAATACTCGTGGACGGTCTGGTGGGGCTCACCACGAAGATGGCACCCTATCGCGAGCGATGGACGCAGTTGTATCAGGACATGAACGAGACAAGCCGGAGGACCGTGACAGCGCTGCTTGAAGAAGTGAATTCCGCTCTGGCGGCGATCTTGAAGAGTGATTCGTCGGATACGTCGACGCTGATGGCTCAGCGCGATCATACGGCGCGGGAAATGAAAACGATCAGCAACGGTCGATACGTCGGCGCGGCCTATGCCGCGGCCGGGACAAATGATCGGCGAGTCCTTGCGGATTCGGAGGCCTGACAGTGACG
Source organism: uncultured Planctomycetaceae bacterium (assembly GCA_964605185.1). GTDB lineage: Bacteria > Planctomycetota > Phycisphaerae > UBA1845 > UTPLA1 > JACRIM01. The sequence continues at coordinate 25,376 of CAZSBF010000032.1, read as the reverse complement.
ATGTTGTCGGCACATCCTGTTGGTCTCTTCGACGGCGCAGCGCCGCCGCTCACTCAGCGCGAGCGCGAATTGGGCGCCATCGTCACGGCCTACAACGAGGTCACCGATCGGCTGAAGATCGCCCACGAGCGGCTGGGCTGCGAGGTCGGCCGGTTGCGCGAAGAGCTGAAACAGAAGAACGAGGAATTGCGGCGGCGCGAGCGACTGGCGGCGCTGGGTGAAATGGCCGCCGGTCTGGCGCATGAGATTCGCAACCCCCTCGGCGGGATCGCGTTGTACGCGTCGATGCTTGAACGGGATCTTGCCGGCCAGGCCAGTGCAACAACGGCCGGGAAGATATTCCACGGCGTGCGGAGTCTCGAAAAGCTCGTATGTGAGATTCTGGATTTCGCGCAGGAGCAGCGACTGGAACGGCGGCTCTGCCGGCTCGACAGCATGATCGCTCAGATGGAATGCGGCGCGGCGCGGGCCCTTGAGACCGGCCATGCCACGATGAACGTCGAATTCGCGGAAGGATTGGTTAGTGCCTTTTGCGACCCGGAGCGCGTCAGCCGCGTGCTGCTCAACCTCGTGTTGAACGCGATTGAAGCAACGAAGACCGGAGCGCGTGTGCAACTCAACGCCCGGCGGCTGGAGCGAGGCGTGCAGATTGAAGTGCTCGATGAAGGTCCGGGCATCCCCGACGACCTGCTGCCGCGCATCTTCAATCCGTTCGTGACGACCAAGGCCAGCGGCACGGGGCTTGGGCTGGCGATCAGTCATCGGATCATCGAGGCCCACGGCGGGTCACTGCGGGCGGCGAATCGACCGGAAGGCGGGGCACGTTTTTCGATGTGGCTGCCCGATGAAAAGCTCGGAGACAAGGGCGAAGGGATCGAAGCGGAGAACTGATTTTGCGGCGGCCGGAACGGATGCCGGCCGCGAGACGATATGACACGAACCCGCACACGACGGAATCGGCGGTGCAAAGCCGGCGGCGGGTTCCAACAAGACGGCACCGCACAAGGATGGAGCGGCTCAGATGGCGCGAGTATGCATCGTTGACGACAAAGACGTCATGCGGGATTCCCTGACGGATATTCTCCGCGTGGCGGGACATGAAGTAACGGCGTTCGCCGATCCTTTGCGGGCACAAAGCGAAGCGGCCGGCGCACGGTATGACGTGATTATCAGCGACTTGAAGATGCCCGGCATGGACGGCATTGAGTTGCTGCGGGCCCTTCGGTCGCGCGGCGTGGATTCTCCGTTCGTGCTGATGACGGCCTACGCCAGCGTGCAGACGGCGGTCGAGGCCATGAAGATGGGCGCCTACGACTACATACAGAAACCCTTCGACGCCGACGCGATCAATCTTGTCGTCGAGCGCGCCGCGGCCATGGGTCGGCTGCGCGGCGAGAACGAGGCGCTTCGCATGTCGGTGCGCGATCTCGAAGGCGACGCCGAGTTGGTCGGCTCGTCACGCGAGATTCAGTATGTCCGCTCACAGATCGAGCGCGTGGCCAAGAGCCAGGCGACGGTTCTCATTCAGGGCGAGAGCGGTACGGGCAAGGAAGTCGTGGCTCGTGCGATTCACGCCGCCTCGACGCGCGCCGATCGACCGCTGCTTTGCGTTAACTGCGCGGCCATCTCCGCGACCATGTTGGAAAGTGAACTCTTCGGCCATGAGAGCGGCTCTGATAAGCCGCGAAAGGGCCGTTTCGAATTGGCCGACGGCGGCACGCTGCTCCTCGATGAAATCAGCGAGGTGTCGCTGCCCGTTCAGGCGAAGCTCCTTCGCGTCTTGCAGGAGAGACAATTCGAACGCGTCGGCGGCACCGTGTCGCAGACGTCGGATGTCCGGCTGATCGTCACCACCAATCGCGACCTGACGGATTGGGTCGCGCGGCGGCGCTTCCGCGAGGATCTCTTCTTCCGCGTGAGCGTGTTGCCGGTGGTACTGCCGGCGCTTCGCGACCGCCGCGAGGATATCCCCGAGCTTTCCGGTTATTTCCTCCGTCGAATCTCGGCCCGCGAGGGCGGTGAGTCGAAGAAGCTGTCGGAGCGCGCCGTCACCCTGCTTCACAACTATCACTGGCCCGGCAACGTCCGCGAGTTGCAGAATATCTGCGAGCGCGCCGCCGTGCTCAGCCAGGAACCGATCATTGATGCAACGCTGATTGAGCCGTGGCTCTCGACCGAAGTCCGACAGGAAGGCTTCAATCGCCCGATGCGGCCCGGCTTCCTCATGGAAGACATGGAGCGGGCGCTGATTGAGCAGACACTGGTTCGCTTCAACGGCCACCGCGAGAAGACCGCGAAGTGCCTCGGCATCGGTGTCCGCACCCTCGGCATGAAGCTGAAGAAGTGGCGGGACGAAGCCGCGGCCATGGCGGCGGTGCAGCAGACTCAGCGGCGTGCCGGCTGACGCGCCGTTTTCGCGCGGGCGTCGGCGTGATCGGCCGACGGCGCGCGGCAGGTTCAGATAAGACACGCGTTCGCGATGGATCGCGAATCGCAAGGATATGGACCGCCTGCCCGGTCGATCAGATTGGGCACGCGGCCCTTAGGAGTCCGACGGTGTTGCTGTCAGAGATAACCAATGGTCGTGCGGCGCCGCTGCTGGAGAAGACGCTGGCTTTCACGGCGGCGCGGCAGAAGATGCTGGCGACCAACATCGCCAACATCACGACGCCGGGCTACCGGACGAAGCAGTTGGACACGGCCGCCTTTCAACGGGCGCTGCGCGAGGCAACGGAGAAGCGGCGCGGGTGGGGCGGTCCACTGGAACTGTCGGGCTCGAAAGAGTTTCGGACGGATTCGGCCGGCCTGCTCGATGTGACGCCGAGCGAGGAGCCCGCCGAGAACCTGCTGTTTCAGGACGGCACCAACGCGAGGATTGAACGACAGATGGCCTTGTTGGCCGAGAACGCGATGATCAATCAGGCGGCGTCGGAATTGCTGAAAGGGTCCTTCCAGGGGCTCGAACGGGCAATCCGCGGCCGGGCGATTTGATCTTACTTAGGGAGTAACGCGACGAGATGTTCGGCGCACTTGATATTTCAACGTCCGGCCTGGTGGCGCAGAGGATCAACCTCGACACCATCGCCGGCAACATCGCGAACATGCAGACGAGGCGGCGCGCCGACGGACAGCCGGGCCCTTATATGCGGCGCGTGGCGCTGCTGGCGGCCGGCGACGGGCATGGCGGCGAAGGTGTGCATGTGCAGTCGGTGATCGAGGATCGGCAGGGCAAACCGAGAGCGGTGAAAGACCCCAGCGACCCCGACGCGGACGCGAATGGAATTGTGTACTACCCGAACATTGACCCATCGACGGAAATGGTGAATGCGATGGTCGCGGTTCGGGCCTATGAAGCAAACTTGACGGCCATTGAGTCGACGAAGTCGATGGTGGCCAGCTCGCTGAGGATTCTGGCGTAGCGGAAAAAATGGAAATGGATGGTTCGCACGGAGAACGCGAACCGGTCCACTGAGGTATGAGGTTGGATACGCGAATCAACAGTCTGGGTCTGCCGCCGATCAAGCCGTTGGGGACGCCTGCGCCGATTGCGCAGCCGACCGGCCCCACGGGCAAGGATTTTAAGAGCTACCTGCTGGAGAGCCTGGAAAAGGTAAACCAGTTGCAGGACGAGGCCAACGCCGGCGTGGAGCGCCTTGCGACGGGCCAGACCGACAATCTTGCGGAAGTCTTCAGCGCGACGCGAAAGGCGGGAATCGCCTTCGATCTGCTGATGGAAATCCGCAATAAGCTGACCGATGCCTATACCGAGTTGAAGCAGATGCGCGTGTAGCGCGGCTTAGACCGATGCGTAGGGCAAAAAAGCGCGGCAGGATGCCGCAGGCGCGAAGGAAATGGAGTTCCTGAAGGCACAAACGACTCAGATCGGCGACCAACTGCGCGGCATGTCCGTCTCGCAGCGGATCGCCGTCGGCCTGATGCTCGTTGTTCTCATGGGCGGGATGTTCGGCCTCATCCGATGGGGCGGACAGGGGGAGTGGATTCCACTTCTCGATCAGGCATTCACCTCCGAGCAGCTTCAACGAATCCAGGCCGAGTTGATGACTCTCACCGGCGTGGAGACCAAGGTCGAAGGCGATCGCGTTTATGTCCACGGCGACGAGGATCGCCGTCGGCAGCTCATTGCGGCGCTGGCCCAGAAGGGGGCGCTCCCGCGCGACACGAGCCTCGGCTATTCCTCACTCGTCAAGGACAACAGCGTCTTCATCGGCGATCGCAGCCGCGTATGGATGGAGCACCGCGGGCTGGAAACTGAGCTGTCCGGCGTCTTGCGAAAATTCAACGGCGTGCGCGATGCCCATGTGTTCATCGAGGTGCCGCAGCAGCGGTCCTTCGGCGTGAAGGGGTCGATGTCGCGTGCCAGCGTTCATGTCACGCTCGGCGATGGCGAGACGCTCGACAAGTCGCGGGTCATGGCGATTGCGAACTTCGTCAGCGGTTCGGTCAGCGGGCTGGATATCAAGGATGTCAAGATTACCGATGGCGCGCGGTTCTATCGCGTGCCCGATTCCACCGGCGAAATGCCGACCGAATTGCTCGATGTCCAGCGGCAGGCCGAAGAGCATCACACTCAGAAGATCTACGACCAGCTTCGCTACATCCCCGGCGTGCTGGTCAATGTTCATGCCGCGCTGGCCAATGCCGACGAACAGATTCAGGAAAAGAAACTCGGGCCTGCCATCGTTGATCAGGAAACGAGCAAGACCGAGGAGAACAGTCCGGGCGGCAACGGAGGCGCTCCGGGCGTGCGGCCGAATCAGGCGCGAAGCCTGACCGACGCAGGCTCCGGCGGTTCGAACTCGCGCGAAGAATCCGATACGTCGCTTCGGGGCGAACGCGATGCACGAATGGCGACAACACTCAAGCGGGCCGGCTTCGTGGAGAAGCTCACGGCGTCTGTCAACGTCCCGCGCAGCTACTTCGAGCGCATCATGGCGCAGCAGGGCGATGCCAAGAAGGAGGGCGGCGAGAAAAGCCTCGAAAAGCTCGTCGCGGCCGAACTTCCGAAGATTAAGTCCCTGGTGAAGCCGCTGATCAACGCGGCTGCCGACGAGCAGGTCGTCGTCGATTGGTATTACGACATCGCCGCGCCCGAGGCGAAGGCCACGACCCAGGCACAAGCCGGCGCATGGGTGGCGATGCTCAAGGATTATGGACCAGCGGCGGGGCTAGGATTCCTCGCCGTGTTTAGCCTGTTTGCAGTGTTGCGAATTGCGAAGAAGGCGCAGACGCTGGTCCCGGCTCCGGCGAAGTCTGGTGGAAACATCGGTGCGATGGAGATGCCGTGGATTCCCGGCATGAGCCATTCCGACGTTGAGCCGTTGCAGACGCTCGGCGGCGGGCCGCGCACGGTCGGTGAGGCGCAGGAGATCGACGGCGTCATGGTCGGTCACGAGGTCGATGAGCGCACGGTGCGCGTGCAACAGATTGCGAAGCAGATCGGTCAGATGATCAAGGAAGACCCGGTGGTGGCGGCGGGCGTCGTGCAGCACTGGCTGGCGGAGGAGGAGTAACCCGCAATGGCCAAGGCAAACGCGAGCACGATTGAAGAACCCGTCGCGATGAAGGGCCCGCGCAAGGTCGCCATCCTGCTGGTGAGCCTGAACAAGGATTCCGCCTCCGCGATCATGAAAAATCTTGACTCCGACACGATCGAGGTCGTGACCCGGGAGATCGCGAATCTGCGAAATGTCACCGAAGATCAGCGACAGGAAGTGATTCAGGAGTTTCACGCACTCGCGCTGGCGAGGACCTATTCCGAGGCGGGCGGTTTGAATTACGCCAAGGCCCTGCTCACGCAGACATTGAGCAAGGACGAAGCCGAACGCATCACCAAGCAGATCGAGCACCAGTTCTACGCCAAGCCGTTCACCTTTCTGCATAAAGCGGAGACGGACAATCTGCTCATGTTCATCCAGGATGAGCATCCGCAGACGATCGCGCTCATCCTCGCCCATCTGACGCCGGACAAGGCCAGCGAGATTCTCGCGGGGTTGCCAGCGGAAAAGCAGGTCGAGGTGGTGACGCGAATCTCGCGCATGGAGCAGACCACTCCCGAGGTCATCAAGGAAGTTGAGCGCGGTCTGGAACATCGCGTCAGCGGATTGATGTCCGACAAGAGCCAAAAGGTCGGCGGCGTCGAGTCCGTCGCGGAAATTCTGAACCTAACGGATCGGTCAACGGAGAAGAGCATCCTCGAGCGCATCAGCGAGACGGACAACGAACTGGTCGAGCAGATTCGACGGCTCATGTTCGTCTTCGAGGACATCCTGCTCGTCAACGACAAGGGCATCCAGTCGGTCCTCAAGGAAATCGAGACGAGCGATCTGGTCCTTGCCCTCCGCACGGCGACCGACGAACTAAAACAGAAGATCCTCGGCAACATGTCCGAGCGCGCTGCCTCCATGATCAAGGAAGAAATGGAATACATGGGGCCGGTCCGCCTCTCCGACGTCGAAATTGCCCAGCAGAAGATCGTGGATGTCGTGCGGCGGCTGGAAGAGTCCGGCGAAATCATCATTGCCGGCCGCGGCGGCGAAAAAGAGCTGATCGTGTAACGGAACCGGTCGAACGACGGGATCGAAATGTGCGTTCATGAAAACCCCTGTGATCAAGGCCGACAACTTTCAATTGCCTTCGCGCGGGCTCTATAGTCTCGACCTGCGCGACATCGCGAGAAAGGCCGAGGGCATTCTTGAAGCAGCCCGCGTCGAGGCTGCGCGGCTGGTGGAAGATTCGCGCACCGAGGCTTCGCGGCAAGTCTCCATCGCACTGGAAGAGGCCAAGGCGCGGGGTCACGCCGAGGGCCTTGCGCAAGGCCGTGATGCAGGACGGATCGACGCGCTTAACGAAGCGCGAGCCAAGTTCGCCGAGGACCACGGCGCCCTTGCAACAGCGCTTACGACCCTGCTCGCTGACGTGGAGTCGTCCCGCCAACGGCTTTATCTGGAAGCACGGCGCGATGTCATCGTACTTGCGACGGTAATCGCGTCGCGTTTTCTCAGTTCGATGACCGCCGATGAATCGTGTGCAACCGAAATGGCCACCTCTGCGTGTGCTGAAGCACTGGAGGCCATCAGTGCCGCCGCTGACGTGGTGATCCGCACAAATCCGGAAGACGTCGTCGCGATGGAGCGGCTGTGCAACGAGTTTGCGGCGACCGTCCAGAACAACCGGCACATTCGAATCACGCAAGACGCGACGGTGAATCGCGGCGGCGTCGTCGTCGAAACGGCCGATTCGCAGATCGATGCCTCGGTCGAGGAACGCATCCGGCGAATCACCGACGAGCTGGCCGGAGCGTGGAAGGAGCGGGCCGCGCGCCTTTCGATGAAGCCATGACCGCCCTTGCCGAACAAATCGAATTCGCCCGAACCACCGCGACGCTCGGCGTGACGGGCCGCGTGCAGAGCCTGTCCGGAATGACGGTGCAGGCCGCAGGTCTGCCGGTGCCGGTCGGCTCGTTGTGCGAGATTGAAGTCGCGCCGGGCACATCGATCCCCGCCGAGGTGATCGGCTTCCGACAGGGCGTCACGCTCTTGATGCCGTTGCTCGATGCCGGCGGGCTGACCCGCGGGCAGCGCGTGCGACATATCACCAGCGCTCAAAAGGTCGCCGTCGGTCCCGGCCTGCTCGGTCGCGTGGTAGACGGGATGGGCACACCCTGTGACGGCGGCCCGCCGATTGCGTGCGATCGTCTATGTCATGTGCATCACACCGCGCCGGATGCGATGTCGCGCACGCGAATCGACCAGCCATTGTCCGTCGGCGTTCGATCGATCAACGGTTTGCTCACGCCCGGTTGCGGCCAGCGGCTTGGCATCTTTGCGGGCACCGGTGTTGGAAAGAGCGTGATACTCGGCATGATGGCCCGGCACACGTCCGCGGATGTCACCGTGGTGGCTCTTGTCGGCGAGCGCGGGCGCGAAGTGGGGGACTTTGTAAAACGCGATCTTGGTGCAGAAGGTTTGAAACGATCGGTGCTGGTGGTGAGCACGTCGGATCAATCGCCGCCGCTGCGCGTGCGTGCCTGCTTCGTCGCCACGGCCATTGCCGAATATTTCCGCGATCAAGGCGCGAACGTATTGCTGCTAATGGATTCGGTCACGCGCATGGCAATGGCCGGGCGTCAGATCGGCCTCGCGGCGGGCGAGCCTCCGGCGACAAAGGGATATCCGCCCAGCGTGTTCGCCGCGTTGCCGCGCCTGTTGGAGCGAAGCGGCCGCACGGCCACCGGTTCGATCACCGGACTGTACACCGTGCTCGTCGAAGGCGACGACATCAATGAACCCATCTCCGACGCCACGCGCGGAATCCTCGACGGCCACATCTGGTTGTCGCGCCGCCTGGCGAACAAAGGCCAATACCCGGCGGTCAGCGTGCTCGAAAGCGTGAGCCGGGTAATGCCGGATGTGGTCGACGCCGCGCACATGGCGGCCGCGGCCAAGATCCGCCGCATTCTGGCGACATGGAACGAAATCGAAGACCTCGTGAACATCGGCGCCTATGCCACGGGAAGCAATCCTGAGTTTGACCTGGTGATTCGCATGAGGCCGGCGGTGGAGGCCTATCTACGGCAGGGGATGGAGCAGGGCGTCGGATTCGAGGAATCGCGTCAGGCATTGATGAAACTCTCGGCAGAAATTGACGAAGCCGCGGCAAGCATTGCGCAAAACGCGCGCGCACCGGCACGATCGGCCAAGTCCTAGAAGTGAGAATTTGAGCAATGGCAGGGCGATTTGCATTCCGATTTGAAACGCTGCTGCGGCTTCGCAAACAGCGTGAAGACGAGCGGAAACGCGTAGTGGCGGCCCGATTGCGGCAGATTGGCGATTTGATGGAACGTCGCAATAACCTGGTTTCGGCCATCGATGGACAGACAGAATCACTCCGGTCGGCTTTACGCGGTGGCGCGGTGGATGTCGATCAAGTGCGGTGGGGGCGTCACTGGTTGACGCACCTGCGGCGCGGCGTGCTGGATACGGACGCGGAACTGTCCGGGCAACGCGCCATGCTGGCTCAGGAGCGAGCCACCCTGGTCGTGGCGAGGAAGGACACGGAAGTCCTGGGCCGCCTTCGAGAGCGACGGCTTGAGGCGTGGAACGTCGAGGCCGCCAGACGGGAGCAGATCGAGTCCGATGAGATGAACACCCTGCGGTTCGCCCACGCGAGCCTGACGGAAAGCGAGGACCGGTCGTGAAACGAGTCTTCACGGTGCTTTCGGCGGTCGCACTCGTCAACATGCTCGCCCTCGGCGGTGCCCTTGGCTATGCCAAGTCGAAGCACTGGCTCACGAAGGAGCGGATTCGCAAGGCGTTCGCGGCGCTTCAGGAGGACGAGCATCACGATGTCGTGCCGACGACGATGCCGGCCATGGCAAAGGCCCCGCAGCACGAGGCGCCGAGCGACGAACGAATGCGTCGCATGCGGGAACTGGATGAAATCACGCGGACCGAGCTGGATCGCCGGACGCGAGAGATACAGGATGGCTGGAAGCTGCTGGAGACGCAGCAACTGACGCTGGTGCGAGACCGGGAAAGCCTGGAAGGCGCCAAGGCGGCACTGGCCGAGATGGAGAAGAAGAAGGCGGAGCAGACGGGTGAGAGCGGCCTCCAGAAGGAAGCCGAGATCATCGGCGGCCTGAAGGCGAAACAAGCCAAAGAGCTGTTGCGACAGAAGCAGGATGCCGATGTCGTGGCCTTGCTCAAAGGCATGGATGACCGAAAGGTTCGCAAGATCGTAGGGGAATGCAAGAGTGAAGAAGAGCGTCAGTGGATCGGACGCGTCTTGGAAATGGTACGTGACGGCCGTGCGGCCCAGGCGGAGGTCCTGAATGCAGGCACATAATCGCAGAAGGATCCGCCTCCATGGCGCCGAACACTCTCATGACCGAACTGCTTCGGTCGCCGGTCGCCCAACGACTTGCCCCGCCGGCGATCTCGACGAGCACTGGTCGCACCGGCTTTCAGGATTATCTCGATTCACTGCGCACGCCGCAGGAAATTCCAACGCCGCCGACCGGTGACCCCGGTCCACCGCGGCCGCGACTCCCTGATAATCCAACCGCGGACGCTATTGACGATGACTCGTCGAAGGCGATGCGTCCGTCGCTGGAGCCGAAAGACCGCAAGCCCGAGGTCACGCGGACCGGCAAGAAGACGGAATCCAAGTCCGACACTGAGGCATCGACAAGTTCGGAATCTCAGGCTTCGGCGCCGTCAACGAACTCCGACACCCAAAGCAAATCGAATGCTGCTCAAACTGCGACCATTGAGAACGCACCGGTCGTTGTCCCGGCCGCTCAAATCAACGCCCCTGATAAGCCCGTCGCTGTCGATTCATCGACCGAGGCGGCCGAGAGCGTTTCGCTTGATCAGCGCGAAGGAAGGGTTGAATCCAACGCGACGCGGGGCGGCCTGACGAATCTCATCAAAGCGTTGAACCTCACACCAGCGAAGAATTCACAAAATCCAGCGGCCCCCGCGATTCCGACGACTGAGACGGTTGACGCGGAAGCGGTGGGTGCTGACACGTCGCGCAAGACCGAGCGGAATGCTCGCGCCGAACAAAATAGCGAAGCGACGGACGACGTGGCGGAGCAATCAGCGACTTCGACTGACGCAAGGACTGAGCGGACCTCTGCTGCAGCTATCTCCCAAAAGGCCGCGCACGCCGCGCCGACGGCTCCGCGCCCGACGGGCGAACTGAAGACGACTCGAAATCAGTCGGAGAATTCAGACACAATTCAAGCTGATCCCCGCGCTTCCACGACGTCGCAGAAGGTGAAGATCAACGAGGCGCATCGGGCCGATCAGGAATCAAACTCTGCCGCGAACAATCAGTCGGACGCGGAGAGCCGCACCGTATCGAAGACCACTCAATCGCGATATGAGGCCGGTTCATCGGTGGCTTCGCTGGAGTCCGTCGGGAAGGTCGTTGATGTCAAAGTGCTGAATGCCGCCGGCGACGGCGCAGCCGCGAACATCGGTAAGTTTCTCACACAAGCTGGCGATGCTTCAGCAAAGACGCAGTCCACGCCTTCCACCAATGGCTCGATCAGTGCGGTGACAACGACGGCCTCTCGCCAAACAGAGCGAGTCGCGCCACAGGCTACGCATGCGTCAACCACCGTCGCCAACCTGCTCAACGCGGGCACGACCGATGCCGACCCGATCGCATCCACCGCGCAGCTCCTTCGTGCCGCCGGTCGAGATGGCCACCATCAGGCCACGCTGAAACTCGATCCGCCGGAGCTGGGGCAATTACGGATCGACATTCGCATGCACGAGGCCGGCATGACGCTCCGCGTCGATGCCGAGAACGCCGCCGCCGCGAAGCTGATCGAAGCGCGGCTGCCCGAATTGAAGGACGCCCTGTCGGTCCACGGCATCCGCGTGGAACGATCGGAAATCATCGTTCGCACGACGGAAACCGGAAACGATACCACGTCGCACCGCGATTCACGGGATTCGCAGGGCGATCTCAGTCAACAAACGCATCAACAAAGATCCTGGTTTGACGAACGCCCGTCGGATTCGTGGCGCGATCATCGCGAATGGTCGCCGTCGCATTCGACCGACAACATCGCGGCCGCCGCGGCCGAGGCCTCACGGCGGGTCGAGGAATCCGACGTGAGTCTGGCTGGATCCGTCAACCTGGTTGCATAACAAAGGCGCACGAGGAGATTGTGATGTCACCACAGGCAATTGGAAAAGTCTCGACGGCGAGCGCCGCGACGATTCGACCCACCACCACCAAGAATTTCAACGACCTGCAGAGCGAGGATTTCTTCGGCCTGCTCATCGCTCAGTTGCAGTCGCAGGATCCGCTCAAGCCCACGGATAACCAGACACTGCTCAATCAGATGTCCTCCATCCGACAGATGGAACAATCGTCGACGCTCACCAAGACCCTCTCGTCGCTCGCCGCCGAACAGCGATTCGGCTCCACGTCCGGCCTCATCGGGCAATTCGTGGAGGGCGCGTTGAAGGATTCCGGCGGCAACTCCGTCGCGGTCAATGGCGTTGTCACCAGTGTGCGCTATGAGGACGACGGCAGTGCGATTCTTGAATTGCACAATGGCCGCGAGCTACCGGCCGAGAAGGTCAGCTTCGTGACGCTGGTCGAAAACCTGCCTGCCGACATGCGAGAGCGTGTCCTCACGGAAATGAACGGCGCGATGTCCGGCGATACGACCACGCAGCGCACGGCCAAGGCCGACACAGCACGCACCGCCTTGAAGACGCCGCAGCCCGTCTTTGTGCCGGAGAACGGCCTGGTCGGCGGCGTCATGAATGCATTGTTTGGCACCGGCGCAGGCGCTGGAGTCAGTTTGTAGACGATCGAACGAATACGGGTACGAACGAACGAACGCTACGGAACCTAATTTCGCCACGGGAGATGACGACTCATGGGGTTGACATCCGCTCTCTTTACAGGTCTTTCGGGATTGAACAGCAGCCAGTTTCGACTGGATATCATTGGCGACAACATCGCCAACATTAACACGACCGGATTCAAAGGGTCCCGCACCCTCTTCCAGTCACAATTTTCGCGCACCCTCTCGGCCGGCACGAAGCCCGGAATCGGGCAGGGCGGCACCAATCCCGTGCAGATCGGCCTCGGATCCACCATCGGCACGATCCAACGGTCGTTCACGCCGGGCTCGGTCGAGACCACCGGCGTGCCCAGCGATCTTTCCATCGAAGGCGACGGTTTCTTCGTGTTGCGAACGCCGGAGAATGAGCGCGTGTTTTCGCGCGACGGCGCGTTTTCGCTCAGCGCGGACAATCGCCTGATCTCGCAGGACGGCTTCTTCGTGCAGGGCTACGCTGTCAACTCCGATTTCGAGTTGATTCCCGGAAACGTCACGGACCTCACCATCCCGGTCGGATCGCTGACCACCGCTCGGGCGACCGAAACCGTCGACATGAACGGCACGCTGAACTCGACCGGTGTCGTCGCCACGGCGGGGACGATTCTCGATTCGCAGGCCTTGGAAGACGGCAGCGCCGCGGCCATCACCGGTACGACGCTGCTCACCGACTTGCACAACACCGGCGGCGGGCCCGCTCTTCTCGCCAATGGCGATGTCATCACCGTGAATGGCGTTCGCCGGGGCGGCCGCGAAGTGCCGGTCGAGCAGTTTACCGTCGGCACCACGGGAACTACGGTCAATGATTTTCTCGCATGGATGGATGAAGTGATTGGCGTGGACACGACCGCCGGCGTCGGGGGAACACCGGGCTCGACGGTCGTCGGTGGCCGGCTCCAGATCAACGGAAACGTCGGCACCGAAAACACCATCGCAATTCAGGCGGGAACGCTCGTCACCAACGGTGCAACCCAAGTGCCGTTCAACTTCACCGAAACTCAGGCGGCCACGGGCGAAAGCGCCCACACGTCCTTCGTCGTGTATGACTCGCTCGGTACGCCGCTCCGCGTGGATCTCACCATGGTGCTGGAAGCCCGGACCACGGCCAGCAGCACCTGGCGCTTCTATGCCACGTCGGCGGATGACTCGGATGTCCGCTACAACCTCGGCACCGGTACGATCAACTTTGACGCAGCCGGTCAGTTTGTCTCCAGCCCGGCGAACAGCCTTCTGATCAACCGCGCGGGCACCGGTGCCAACGATCCGGTATCCGTCGCGGTCGACTTCTCCAGCGTCAGCGGCCTGAACACCGCCCAGTCGTCGCTGGTGATGAACTTCCAGGATGGCTTTTCGACCGGCACGCTGATCGACTACAGCGTCGGACAGGACGGCATCATCACCGGCACCTTCTCCAACGGTCTGAATCAGGTCATTGGGCAGATCGCCGTCGGCACCTTTGCCAATCCTGCCGGATTGCTTTCGCGCTCGAACAATGTGTATTTTGTCGGTCCTAACAGCGGCGAGGCCCGCATCACGCCGCCGCTCACTCTTGGCGCGGGCAAGGTCAGCGCCGGTACGCTCGAACTTTCCAACGTGGACCTGTCGCGCGAGTTCATCAATCTGATTACCTCCTCGACCGCGTTTTCAGCATCGAGCCGCGTGATTTCCACCTCCGACCAGTTGCTTCAGGAACTGCTCCTGATCGCGCGTCGATAAGGTCGTTTTGTAGAGGCTATCCCATAACCGTCACCCCGGCGCAGGCGGGGGTCCAGAGTGCCTTGAATATGCTGGATTCCCGCCTTCGCGGGAATGACGAAACAGCGCCACACCAATATTGGGATAGCCTCTAGTCTGAGTGGGCCGCAATCGGAGTCGGCAATTCCTGCGCCCCCGGGCGCATGAATGTGCGACCATCCGCGATTTTTCACGCGCGAGTGCCATTGAGTACGCGCAGCAATTGACCGATAAAGAAGAAACAGTCGCGCGCCACCGGCCCGCGACCAAGGAACCGTCATGGCGAAAGAAGAAGCCAAACCAGCCGCACCCGAAGCGGAAGCCAAGTCCGATGCCCCGAAGAAAAAGGGCAAGATGCTGACCTTCGCGCTCTTTGGCGGCGTGATGATCATCGAGGGCGTTGCCATCTTCGCCACGATGAAGATGCTCGGCCACGAACCGGACCCGACGGTCGGTATGGAGCCGCTGGCCCCGACGACCAAACCCTGGGAGGAAAGCAGCGAACTTCCGGTGGTCTCGGTTCGTGTCCCCAACAGCAACGGCGCCCGCACCATGCTCTACAGCGTGAAGGTGGCGGCCCGCGTGAACCGTAAGGAACTGGACGAAGTGAAGGGCTTCCTCGAAAAGCGCAAGAGCACCGTCGAGGATGTCATCGGTCGCGTCATTCGCAGCGCCGAGGAAAAGCAACTGGCCGAGCCCGGGCTTGAGACGCTCAAGCGGCTCTTGCGATACGAACTAAGCACGCTGATCGGTGATGAACATAAGTTCGAGCAGATCCTGATCCCGGAATGCATGCCGATTCCCGCGGGGTTCTAGCTTCGTCTCGCTCCGCGTAAGGCATGGATGCCGTGGTCGCCATGGAAGGTGATGAGTCATGTCCGGTGAGAACCCAACTCCGCAGGATCCTGAAGTAAACCCCGCTGACGTCGACGCCGCGCTGAATGCCGCCGCGCCGACGCCGACTGAGCCTGTCGAAGAGAGCGCTGCGGCACCTCAACCAAATCAAGAAAACGTCGACGACGCCGCGGCACCTGCCATGAACGATGCGGATCAGGCAGCCGCGATGATGGCGGCCGCGGACGAGGAATCGATTTCCGTTGGTAGCGGGTCAATACCGGCAATGCCGCTGGATCTCCCCATGTTCGCCGGCGCACCGGAAGGGGCGGTCGACAGCAAGATCGGGCTGCTCAACGACGTCGAACTGGATGTAAAAATCGAATTGGGCCGCGCCGCCATGCTGATCGAAGAAGTGCTCCGTCTCGGCGAGGGCTCTGTCGTCGAACTCGACAAGCTCGCCGGCGATCCGGTGGATGTGCTGGTGAACGACCGGCTTGTTGCCCGCGGCGAAGTGCTCGTTCTGAATGACAATTTCTGCGTGCGCATCAGCGAGATTCTGCCCGGCAACGATGCCGAGGCGGCGTAGTGGGGGCACGTCATCACATGAAATCCCGTGGCGTTATTTTCGTTGGGGTGCTCGCATCCTTGCTGATCGTTGCATGTGTGGCGACGACTCTTTGCGCGGATTCGGTGACGCCCGGCAACAAGTCCGGGGTTGAGTCCGCATCGCCGGATGCCGTGGCATCATGGGTGAAGCAAGCCACCGCGGGAGAACCGGAGCAATTGCTTCCGCGCCGCGATGGTGGGCGACTCACTGCAACGCGTGAGCCCGCGGTCGCCAAGGCCGAATCGGGATTGCGCACAATGGATTTGTTCTGGCCGATGCTCGTGGTGCTGGGGTTGATCGTCGGCGGCACGCTGGCCCTTCGCCGTTGGACGCCGGTGGCGCAGCGGATCTCCGCGCGTGGCGGCCTGCAGATTCTCGGAAGGCACTATCTCTCCGGCAAGCAGAGCCTATGCCTCGTTCGACTGGGCCGGCGCGTGGTGTGCATCGGCGTTACGCCCGAACACATTTCGACGCTTGCGGAGATTCATGATCCGGAAGAGATCGCCGGACTCGTCGCAGGCGTTCAGGCCGCGACGCCGCAGTCCTTTTCATCCATATTCTCTCGAATGGCGGCGCAGCCCGCGCCGACCGACGTAAACGACTCCGCCGACTCGCCCGTCGGCGGCAATTCCACGCGTGCGCGAGCGGCAACCGAAGTTCAGGATTTGCTCTCCCGCGTGCGGAACTGGTCTCGATTCGAATCATCGGCGGAGCCGGTGAATGCAGCGGATTCCGTGTCCACGGCGTGACACGACATCCATTGCGCAAAGGAGTTGCGCGGTGCACAGGTGCGACAGGATGCTGCGAATAACATTCGTCACGATACTCGGCTTCTGGATGATGCCGGGCGTCGCACGCACGGCGTTCGCGCAAGTCTCCACCAATTCGGCCGCATCGACCGCCGCGCCGGCCTTCGACAACCCCCTCGGCGTTCCCGACCTTTCGCAAATGGCCCCCGTGGCGACCGACGGCAAGGGCGTGAGCGCCTCGCTTCGCATCCTCGTCCTCATGACGGTGCTCACCATCGCGCCGTCCATCCTGATCATGATGACCAGCTTTACGCGCATCATGATTGTCCTGGCGCTTCTTCGGCAGGCCATCGGTACGCAGCAGCTTCCTCCCGGCCAAGTGCTCACCGGCCTCGCCCTCATCATGACCCTGCTCGTCATGACGCCAACCTGGCGCGAAATGAAAACCGAAGCGATCGATCCCTATCTCGACGGAAAACTCGGGCAGGCCGAATCGTTCGAGCGTGGGGCAAAGCCGCTGCGGGCCTTCATGTTCAAGCAGATCGAGTCCGCCGGGAATGAGGAGCATGTGTATGTCTTCAGCGAATATGTCCACGGCCCGCTGCCCGACGGCGCGCAGCTCAATCGCGAGAAGGTGGGTCTGGCCGAGTTGATCTCCGCGTTTGTCCTGAGCGAACTCAAGACGTCGTTCGTCATGGGCTTCAAGATTTATCTGCCCTTTCTCGTCATCGACATGGTCATCGCGTCCATCCTCATCAGCATGGGCATGATGATGCTCCCGCCCGTGCTGATCTCGCTGCCGTTCAAATTGATGTTGTTCGTGCTTGCCGATGGTTGGGGGCTGGTGGTGGGGTCGCTGCTGCACAGCTTTTCGTAGGAGATCGACGTGAACATCGGTACCGCCATGGATCTGACCAACGAAGCCCTCATGCTCGCGCTCATTCTCGCCGCGCCGATCATGATCATCGGAATGCTCGTCGGCCTGATCATCTCGATCGGACAGGCCGTGACGCAGTTGCACGAGCAGACGCTGACCTTCGTGCCGAAGATCGTCGCGATGGGCGTGGCCACGGCGTTTTTCGTCCCATGGCTGACAACGCGGATGATTGAGTACACCGTAAAGCTCTGGGGCAATGGCGCCTTGATGTGACCGGCAATCGGGATGAGTGCGAATGGGATTGCTTCGATTCGAAATGTTACTTCCGGCCTTTGCCCTGGTCGTCGCGCGCATGGCCGGCATCCTGATCGCCGTGCCCATGCTGTCAAGCAATCAGATTCCGCGCATGCCGCGTGTCCTGTTGGTCGCCGTGCTGTCGCTCATGGCGTTTCCCGTCGTGGCGCCGCGCATTCCGCAGGCACTCAGCCTTGGTCAGGCCGGCGCGGGCATGGTGGGGGAGTTCATCATCGGTGAAATCCTTGGTCTCGCCGCCGGTGGCGTCTTCTTCGCCGCGCAGATTGCGGGAAAAATCGTCGCCCACCAGTCCGGCTTCGCCCTTGGCCAGGTCTTCAATCCGCTGTTCGACGAGGAATTCACCGTCCTCGACCAACTCTGGTTCTTTGTCGCGTTTATGTTCTTCCTTGCATTGCGCGGCCACGTCGCCGTCGTCATGCTCGTACTTCGCAGCTTTGATTACGTCCCGCCGCTCACGTTTCTCGCCGATCAGAGCGTCGCCGATTTCGCCGTCGGAATGACGCGAAGCATGTTCGACGTGGCCCTGCGCCTGAGTGGTCCGGCGGTGCTGGCATTGCTGCTTGCCTCGCTGGTCATGGGCTTTCTGACCAAGTCGATGCCACAACTTAACGTCATGTCGGTCGGCTTCTCGTTCAAAATCTTCATCGCGCTCTTCCTCGTCGCCGTCACCATCAGCGCTTCCGACAACCTCATGACAAACACCCTCGCCGACGGCCTCGACCAGGCCGGCCGACTCTTCGAACATCTCGCGGAGGCCGCCGCCAATGGCTAACGATGCCGGCGAAAAAACCGAAGCTCCAACCCCGCGCCGTCGCATGGAAGCGCGGCAGAAGGGACAGGTCGCGCGAAGCACCGACCTCGCTTCGGCGTTGATGCTTCTCGGGACGATGCTCTGCCTCCGGTGGTTTGGTCCCGCGCTGATGCACTCCATGCTCGACACGATGAAGAAATATCTCATCGTGGACGGGCCGTACGACGCCGCGCGCATTGACGTCGTCCCGATATTGCTGTCCATCGCCATGGCCCTGCTCGCGGCGGCCGGTCCGATTCTCGTCAGCGTCATGGTGGTCGGCGTGCTTTCCAACATCGTGCAGGTCGGGCTCCTTTATTCGACGGAAGCACTGGAACCCAATCTCGGAAAGATGAATCCGATCAGCGGGGCCGCGCGGCTCCTGAGCATGCGGACGCTGGTGCAGCTCATTATGAATCTGCTCAAGCTCGCCCTCGTCTGCCTCGTCGCTTATGCATCGATCAAGAACCGCATGGGTCCGATCATTCTTGCCATGGACGTCGGCGGGTGGCAACTGGTCGCACTTCTTTCGACGGTGATCTACGACGTCGGGATTCGGCTCGCCTTCGCGCTGTTGCTTGTCGGGATTGCGGACTACGCCTGGCAGCGATGGAAGTTCGAGCAAGAGCTGAAGATGACGAAAGAGGAAGTTAGGGAAGAGATGCGCCGCATGGAGGGCGATCCGATGATCAAGCAGCGACGACGCAAGATGCAGTTCGTCGCGCTGATGCAGCAGATTAAGAAGAGTGTTCCCAAGGCTGACGTCGTCGTGACCAATCCGACCGAGTTTGCCGTCGCCATTGAGTACAACGATCGCGACATGGGCGCGCCGAAGGTCGTCGCCAAGGGGCAGGATTACATCGCCAAAAAGATTCGCGAGATCGCCATTGCTCACGGCGTTCCCATCGTCGAACGAAAGCCGCTCGCACAGGCGCTCTACAAATCCGTCGAAGTCGGCCAGGAAGTTCCCGAGTCGCTTTACAAAGCGATCGCGGAAGTGCTGGCCTATGTCTATGAACTAACCGGAAAGGCCCCGCGCCGCGCATCGGCGTGACGAAGACCGACTGATACCCAATGCCCAGCCAGCCAACAGCGTTGACGCGCGTCTTTGCGACTCTTCAGGCGTATCGGGGCCTCGTCTACCCCATCCTCGCAATGGCGCTGGTGCTCGTGTTGCTGATTCCGCTGCCGACGAGCATGTTGGACCTTCTTCTGATTGCCAACATCACGCTCAGCGCGCTCGTTCTCCTCACCGTCATGTACATAAACGGGCCGCTGGAGTTCTCGTCGTTTCCATCGCTTTTGCTGTCGCTCACGCTGTTTCGCCTCGTGCTGAATACGGCCACGACGCGGCTTATCCTGACGAACGCCGACGGTACGACGTCTGCCGCCGGTTACGTCATCGAAGAGTTCAGCCGATTCGTTGCGGCCGGCTCGCTACCGGTCGGCGTCATCATCTTCATCATCATCACGGTGATTCAGTTTGTGGTCATCACCAAGGGTGCGACGCGCATCGCCGAAGTCGCCGCCCGATTCACCCTCGACGCCATGCCCGGTAAGCAAATGGCTATCGACGCCGATCTCTCGGCCGGAATGATCAACGAAGAAGAGGCCCGCCGCCGCCGTGAGAATATCACCCGCGAGGCGGACTTCTACGGAGCGATGGACGGTGCCAGTAAATTCGTCCGCGGCGATGCCATTGCCGGCGTCGTCATCACTTTCGTCAACATCCTCGGCGGAATCTATGTCGGCATGGTTGAAAAGAACCTGCCGATCATGACCTGCCTCGAGGTCTTCACCAAGCTCACCATCGGTGACGGCCTCGCCGCGCAGATTCCCGCGTTCCTTGTTTCCATCGCCGCCGGCATGATCGTCACCCGCTCAACGGCCAAATCCAACATGGGCGAGGAGATGATTGGCCAGGTCACCTCGCGGCCAACCGCGATGATGCTCGCCGCGGCGTTTCTCTTCATCCTCATGCTCACACCGTTGCCGAAGCCGCCGCTGATTGCCATGGCGGTTGGCCTGGGCGGCATGGGCTTCATACTCACACGAAAAGTCGCCAGCGACACCAAGGCCGTCGCCGCCAAGACCGCGGCAAAGCCCAAGGAGCCGGAGAAAATCGAATCGTTCCTCACCGTCGATGCCCTCGAACTCGAAGTCGGCTACGGCCTCATCAAGCTGGTGGATAAGAAGCAGGGCGGTGATCTCCTCGATCGCATTAGCAACATCCGCCGCCAGATCGCCATCGAACTCGGCCTTATCGTTCCGCCGATCCGCATTCGCGACAACGTGCAGTTGGAGCCAAATTCTTATGCGCTCAAGCTCCGTGGCGCCGTCATTGCCAAGGCCGATCTCATGCCGGCCCACTTGCTGGCCATCGACTCCGGCGCGGTCTCCGAACAGGTCCACGGCATCGAAACTCACGAACCGGCCTTTGGCCTCGCCGCTGTTTGGATCGAGCCTGCGAATCGCTCCCTCGCCGAGCAGCGAAACTACACTGTGGTGGAGCCAACCAGTGTCCTCGCCACGCATATCACCGAGTTGATCCGCCGCCATGCCGCCGAACTGCTGACGCGCCAGGATGTCAATCGGCTCTTTGATCACCTGAAGGAACGAAGCCCGAAAATCATCGAAGAAGTCACGCCCGACCCGCTCAAGGTCGGCGAGATTCAAACCGTCCTGCAGAACCTGCTCAAGGAGCGTGTCCCCATCCGCGACCTCGAAACGATTCTCGAAACGCTTGCCGACTGGGGCCGCCGTTCGAAAGACCCCGAGGTGCTCAGCGAATATGTTCGCGCTGCGCTGGCCCGCACCATTTGCGAGTTGCATCGCGACGACACCAACACCATCCACGGCATCACGCTCGACCCGGCGGTGGAAGACCTCGTGAATTCGCACGTCGAACGCACCGACCGCGGCTCGTATCTGACGCTTCCACCCCCGATGGTGAACAAACTGATCACCGCCATTCGTCACGAACTCGACGCGGCCGCCGCCCGCGCCAACGGCAAGCCGCCGGTGCTCATCACCGCGCCGCAGATTCGCCAATGGATCCGCCGCGTGATCGAGGCCGCCTTGCCGCAGGTTGCCGTACTGGGCTACGGCGAGATTGTTCGGGGCGTCAACGTGCGCACCCACGGTCTGGTAACCCTTCCCGAGGACACAACCGCCACGAAGTCGGCGCACGAGCCGATCCGCGCCGTGGCCTGATATAGATAAGGATACGTATGAGCCGAAACACGACGGACCCCGACATGACCATGAAGACCTATCGCGGGAAGTCCATGTCCGACGCCCTGACCCGCGTAAAGACCGATCTCGGCCGCGATGCCGTCATCCTGCACACCCGGACGATTCGTCGCGGCGGTGTGCTCGGCCTCGGCGCGAAGACCTTCGTCGAAATCACCGCGACGGCGGATGCCCGCGTCACGACCTTTCGCCGCACGGCCAATGCCCCGGTCCTCGCCGACAAACCGGACGCGCGCACCTCGCTTCGCGGCATCCCCGAGGAGAAGCCGCCTGCGGTGCCGGTCGCGCCGCGTCCCGAACTGATTGACCCTGCCATCATGAGAGAGATCAAGGAACTCCGCTCCATGGTCTCGGGGCTCGTCGCCAAGGCACCCAAGCCGCGCCCAAAGGTCCCGGCGGAGTTGGTCGATCATTACACGAAGCTCTTGCAACAACATGTCGGCGAAGAACTGGCCCGCTCGCTCTGTGAACGCGTCGGCAAGGAAATGAAATCGCTTGCCGCGGATGCGAAGGCCCCCGACAAGGCCGCGATCACCCGCGAGTTGGTCGACTCCGAATTGCAACGCTGCATTGAGACGATGGTCCCGCCCGCGCCCGAGATCGAATTGAATCCGCAGGGTCGGCCCACCGTCGTCGCCCTCGACGGTCCCACCGGCGTCGGAAAGACTACCACCCTCGCAAAACTCGCGGCGAATTACAAACTCCGCGAAGGTCGCAGCGTCGGCCTGATCACCATCGATACCTATCGCATCGCCGCCGTCGAGCAGCTTCGCACCTATGCGGATATTCTCAAGATTCCACTCGTCGCCGTCACCACCCCCGACGAAATCGCCGCCGCCATCGCGAACATGAAGGACTGCGACGTCATCCTCATCGACACGGCCGGCCGCAGCCAGCGCGACGACCTGCGCGTGGCCGATCTGTCGCGCTTTCTCGACGCGGCAAAGCCCCATCAGGTGCATCTCGTCCTCTCCAGCACCAGCCGCGAAGAGATCATCCGTGAAGCCGCCGCGAAATTCAGTCCCCTCGGCGTCAAACACGTTATTTTCACCAAGCTCGACGAGGCCGTCGGCTTCGGAGTGATACTAAACGTGCTCTCCGACATCGGGCTGCACGTGTCCTATCTCACCAACGGTCAATCAGTGCCCGACGACATCGAAGCCGGCAGCGCATCGCGCGTCGCCCGCTTGATCCTCGGCCTCCCGGTCGCGCAAACGGAGGCCGCCGCGTGAGTGCGATTCCACTCGATCAAGCCTCGCGCCTTCGCGCCTTGATGAGTGCGCCTCCGCCGCGCACGGTGGCTGCTCCGCGCCGCCGCGCCCGCGTCCTCGCCATCGCCAGTGGAAAGGGCGGCGTCGGAAAGACCAACATCGCCGTGAATCTGAGCCTCGCCCTTGCCCGTCGCGGCCGCCGCGTTGTGCTGGTCGACGCCGACATCGGCACGGCCAACGTCGATGTGCTGTTCAATATCAAATCCCGCTTCGACCTCTCGCACGTCCTCCGGCGGCAGAAGCGCCTCGACGAAATCACCGTCAAGATCGACCCCGGCCTGCGCTTCATCCCCGGTGCATCCGGCCTTGCCGACATCACCGACTTATCGCGCGATCATCGCGCCGCACTTCTCGACGAACTGTCGCGCCTTGAAACGCAGTGCGACATGCTATTGCTCGATTGCGGCGCGGGCATCTCGCAAAATGTCCTCGCCTTTGCCGCTGCCGCCGATGAAACGCTCGTCATCACCACGCCCGAGCCGACGGCGCTCACCGATGCCTATGCCCTAATCAAAGTCCTCAGCCAGTCGAGCGACACATCACTCATTTCCCTCGTTGTGAATCAGGCCGACTCGCCGCGCGAGGCCCGCGCCGTCCACGAACGCCTTGCCGCGACGGCCGAACGCTTCCTTGGACTTCGCATCGCCGCCGCCGGGCAGGTTTTGCGGGACCCCTGCGTGGGCCTTTCCGTACGCGCCCGTGCCCCATTTTTTCGGCAGTATCCGCGCTGCCCGGCCGCGACCGGCATAGCAGCACTGGCGGAGCGGGTCGACCGCCGCGACTCCGATGACTCCGACACCCCCGGCTTCTTCAACCGTCTGATTTCTTTTTTCAACTGAAACGCCACTCGCCCCTTCTGGTTGCCGAAAACTAGAGAGGCCCGATCGTGGGCCATGGTGAGACGAGGGCGACGTGGCTCGACTGTGTGGTGTCTGTTGTGGGTTGGTGGTCTTCAGCGCAATGATCCTGCGCGGATTGGCCGTAGGAAATTCCCCGCAGGTCATCATTCTTCGGGCTGTCACAGGACTCTTCGCCGGTCTGGTCCTGGGATGCGTCGTCGGGTGGATTGGGATGATCCTCATACGCGATCAGCTTCCCGATCTTCCCGAACCCGACTCGGAGGCAGTTGTGCCGCCGACAGATCCCTCCGCCATCCAAACCGTTTATTGATCGTCGGCGCGCGAAGGGCGCGCCCTGACAAAGGGAGCAAGACCGGATGCTGGCAACACAACTCGATATCACCACGGCGTGGAAGCAGTACAAGAAGAACCCGACGAAGGACCTGCGAAACCGCCTCGTCGAACAATACATGCACATCGTCCGCTTCAACGCGGAACGCATTCATGCCAAGCTGCCGAATGAAGTCGAAATCGACGACCTCACCTCCGCCGGCATGTTCGGCCTCATCGACGCCATCGACGCCTTCGACCTTGGGCGCGGTGTGAAGTTCGAGACCTACTGCTCGCCCCGCATCCGTGGTGCGATCCTCGATGAACTCCGCTCCATGGACTGGGTGCCGCGCCTCGTGCGCAATCGTTCGCAGAAAATTCAGTCGGCGACCAAGGCGCTGCAGAGCGAACTCGGCCGCATCCCCAGCGATCGCGAAGTCGCCGAACGCATTGGGGTGTCGAACACCGAATTCACGCGCATGGTCCGCGACTCGAACGCCGTCTCCATGACCAGCCTTTCTCGCAAGGCCTTCGGCGGCGATTCTTCGAGCGAAGTCAGTGAGTTGGAAATCCTTCGCGACGAAAGCTCCATCAACCCCGTGACGGAAATGCAGAAGTCCGACCTGAAGGAGCTGATCCAAAAGGGTCTCTCCCAGCCCGAACGGCTGATCCTCATGCTCTATTATTATGAAGAGATGACGATGAAGGAGATCGGCCTCACCCTCGACCTCTCCGAAAGCCGCGTCAGCCAGATGCACTCCGCCATCGTCGACCGCCTCCGCTTCCAGCTAAAGCAGCGCGACAAAGAGTTCCGCATGTAAATCTGTGGCACCGGTTTCCAACCGGTGTCGTGTGGCAAGGGTTTCCAACCGGTTTCGTGTGGCACGGGTTTCCAACCGGGTTCGTGTGGCACGGGTTTCCAACCCGTGTCTTGTGGAACCGGTATCAAACCGGTGTGGTATTCCACGGGTTTCCAACCCGTTTTAGTTCGACTGCGAAGCCGTATCCCCTCCCCTTGCGAAGGGGAGGGCTAGGGTGGGGTCTGCGAATGCGAGGAGCGCTTCGGGTTCTGAACGTCGTCTCGGACCACTCAGCACTTTTTCCTTGCCCATCGTGGTACTCGCGAGTAATTTGCCCCGGTTGTGATCCGACCTCCCACCCCGTGAGGTTGCCCGCATGTCCGCCATCCCGCCAAACATAATCGGCTCTGTCCTCCAATCCGGCGCCGCCCAGCGCGAGCAGGCCAAGGAAATCGACAACGCCCGCACCGCTCAGACCGAAGCAGCCCGCAAGGCCGCCGCCGGTCCCGATGCCTTCGTCGAAATCGAAGCCACCGACGGCGACACTCAGATCCACACCGACTCCGGCGGCCTCGGCGGCCAGG